>DATGCC010000956.1:0-2413 GCA_035312345.1 Rhodothermales bacterium | reverse complement strand
CGGGCAGGCCGTCCTCTTCAGTGCGCTTTGCCCACGTCTTGCCCCCATCGAAGGTCACGTACAACCCGGCGCCGTCACCAGCCGACTCGAAGAACTTCGGCCAGCGCCGGAAATCCCACATCGCCGCAAAGAGCTTGTTCGGGTTGTCGGGGTCCATCACGAGGTCGGCGATGCCCGTGCGCTCGTTGTTGTAAAGGATCTTGTCCCAGGTCTGGCCGCCGTCGGTGGTTTTGAAAACGCCACGCTGCTCCGTCACGCCCCAGGCCGGTCCCTGCGCACCCACATAGACGACATCCGGGTTGTCGGGGTGGATGATGAGCCGGTGGATGTTGCGCGAGTCTTCCAGGCCGAGGTGCGTCCATGTCTTGCCGCCGTCGATGCTCTTATAGACGCCGTTGCCGTTCGTCTGGCTGTTGCGCGGGTTGCCTTCGCCGGTACCGACCCACACGATGTCCGGGTTCTTCTGATAAACCGCCACGGCTCCGATGGATGCTACGGGCTGGTCGTCGAAGATGGGCTTCCAGTCGATGCCGCCGCTGGTAGATTTCCAGAGGCCGCCGGAAGCCGTTCCTGCATAGATGATGTCTGGATCACGCAACACCACATCGAAGCTCGTGACCCGCCCGCTCATCCCGGCAGGACCGATGTTGCGCGCCTGCATGGCGGCAAGTTTGGTGGTGTCGAGTTGCTGGGCCTGAGCAGGCAAAGCGAAGAGCACGCCCAGCAAGAGAGCAGTCAGAAAGCAGAAAACGCGCATGGTCTTGGGGAGTGGGGTTTAACGAAAACACAGCACGCAGGTGCTGCTTGCGGAAGCCAGCAAGGCAGAGCAGGGACAAATCGACGGCTATCTGAGCATCCCAGTAGCTCAAGGGCCGATCCCTTCTGGGGAACCGGTAAACACAAACACACTGGCGGAGATACTGCTAAAAAGTGTACATAATGATTTGTTCAAAGTACACCCTTTTTTTGCTTCTGCTTTTTGCGCCCGTCGGCTAAGTAGCTTCGCACAATCACCTGTAACCTTTGCTTAAGGGTCATTTGCTTCGCTGTCATTGGTCATTGGAGGCACCAGGCCCATCAATGACCAATGACGCGAACGAAGTGAGCTTAATGACGTGAGCGGAGCAAACTGAATACACTTAGGACGTATCAGGACCCAAAATCGTCAACTCCTGCGGCACACCATTCCGCAAAAGCTGATATGCCAGCCGCGCCAATCGCTGCTGCTCCGGCCATGCCAGGCGATGGACGGCCTCATCCACAGGTAGCCAGACGAAAGCGTCGTGCTCCCGGTCGAGCACCGGGTCGGCGTCGAGTTCGGCGGCGAAGGAAGGAGCCACATTGATACGGTCGTGCTCCCATTCGTAGAAGACATTGGCAGAGGGCAAAGCCCACAGGCGGCGCGGTGTGCGGCCCGTCTCTTCCCGAAGCTCGCGCACAGCGGCCTGCCAGGCTGTTTCGCCGGGCTCTATCTTGCCGCCTACCATCCGCCACGTTCCCGCATAGGCTACATCGGCGGCCCGTTGCAGCAGTAGAAACTCCGCGCCTTGCTCAACAAAGCGATACGGATACACATCGATCACGCGCACAGTAATATCTGGCATAGGTGTGGACTTTGAAACGGGTAAAGCGGTTATTAGAGCCTGTCGTGTACCCAAGATACTGCATTGACCCTCCGCTACTCCATGGCTGCTTCCGACCCTGCCCATCTTGACGCCCTGGAACGCGAAAACGAGCGACTCCGCCGATCTGTCAAGGAACTCTCCTTGCTCAATGACCTGGCGCAAGAGATTGGAGCCTCGCACGACTCTGTAGCGATTATGCAGACCATTGTGCGGCGGGCGCTGAAAAATATCGGGGCCGAGCAGGGCGTCATTACACTCATAGAAACACAGCAAGACGACCCGACGAAAACCCTGGTGCGCTCGGCCAGCAGTTCGGTCCAGCAGGAGCCGTTTCATCTCAACGACAACCTGCTCGGCTGGATGCAACTCCACAAACAACCCCTGCGCCTCAACGACCCCGCCCAGGACGAACGCTTTCGCAACACGCGCTGGAACCCTGCTATTCGATCGGTGCTGTGCGCCCCCCTGCTCATGCGCGCCCGGTTGGTGGGCGTATTGGTCCTTTATAACAAACGCGCCGCGCCAGGTTTTTCGGGGGACGACCAACGCCTCCTGGCGATCATCGCGGCGCAGTCGGCCCAGATCATCGAGAATGCGCGGCTGGCGGAGGAAGAGAAAGCCCTGCACGACATGCGGGAAGCGATTCATCTGGCGCAGGAGATTCAGACCGCCCTGCTACCCACTGTTGCTCCCGACATCCCCGGCTATGCCATCGCAGGCACGAGCCGCGCCGCCCAGATGGTTGGGGGCGACTACTTCGACTATATCCCGCTCGACGAGGGCCGCCT
>DATGCC010000955.1:0-4787 GCA_035312345.1 Rhodothermales bacterium | reverse complement strand
AACTGCTTCATGAGCTTATTGGCTGGATAATGAAGAGGGATAACAGGCGAAGGTGAAACACCCCTGATCGCGCAAAACACCATCGTATGCTGCGAAAAAAAAGGACGAAAAGCAAGGGGTGCTGTTTTTGCAGTACCTAATGTAACAACACAGGGTCACAGAAGGAACCCGTAACCCTGGTTTTATTGAATAGATGCTTAGCCGCCGATGTTGAAAAGCAGACCACCCGCGATGGTCGTCAGGTCGCTCTCTCCATCCAGCGTCAGTTGTGCCTGTACAAAAGGCCGCAGTCCCCCAAAGCCAAACTCAGCTCCACCTACAATGTTAAGGCCTACATTGGTATCACTGAAGTCACTTACATCGCTGGAGAACCGCGTAATGCCGACGCCAGCACCGGCATAGGGGGTAAAGAGGGTGTTGTTGATGCCAAAGGTATAAAGGGCATTGGCGCTGAGTTGGAAAAGGTCACCACCATCAGTCAAGTAATAATCAAACGCCGGATTGATGATCACTGGCAACGTGAGAATATCTAGACGGGCATCAGCGCCGATAAACACTTCATTGAGGTCATCGATTTCGTAGCCGACACGCGGTCCGATACGAATGCCTATCTGTGCGGAAGCCGTCTGAATGCCGAGGGCCAGGAAGAAGAGGGCGAGCAGGGTTGTGGTATACTTTTTCATCTTATTGTCGGTTGAATGAGGTTGAAGGTGTGCCATGACACGTAAAAACAGCGACATTTCGTCATGGTTGATGCATGGTACTACGGATGTGATTCCCGTGCAAGCAATCTACGGTGATATGAACGCAGAAGTAACGCATGATACAAGAACGTTAAAGAGTCCTTCTGGCCCGAAAAAAATGCGTATCATACCGTGCTTAAAAATGACACCAAACTGCTTTCGGCTGCCCGTGCTTCTCTCTGCTCGTTCTCCCTTCTTGTTTAACATCCTCGTTCTTGTGGTCTGGATGGCCGGGGCCAGTGGTCAGCAGGGGGCCGCTCAGCCTATGCGCAGCGATACCAAAATGCTAAAAGGCATGGTGTGGACCGCACCTGCCGACGTAGACCGCGCCGAAGTAGACTTGATACGGATGCGGGACATGGGGGTGCAGACCGTGCGCACCAGTTTGTTGCAGGAAGAGCGCTTGCTCACCCTGGCCGATACGTTGGGGCTCCATCTCTTCCAGGAAGTGCCGCTCGATTACCTGTCTGCTCCAGAACTGGCCGATACGCTGGCTTATGCCATGCGCGTGTTGGCGTTGGCGCTGGACCAGGCACGCGGTCATCCTTCGGCACGGCACTTTGGGCTGGCACGACGTAGCGATACGAGCAATCCACGCGCCTGTGCCTTTTTTGAGCAACTCGCCGGCCAGGTACGCCGCCAGCCAGGGAGCCAGGTTTACTATCTCAGCGCGTTTATCGAAGCGGACCAGTGCGCTGAGGCTGTAGATCTGGTATTGCTTGACGCGCGGGATGTAGCGGCTCCAGAGAGCTTGCTGGTGCGCTGGCAGACGGTCCATCCCGATACCCCGGTGGGTCTTTCGGGGGTGGGTACCTGGGTCAGTGCCAGGGCAGAGCCGGGTCTGCGCCATCCGCATTCGTCTGCCTCGCAGGCCCGCTATCTAGAAACCCACCTGCGTACATTGTTGACGGGCGCGTCACCTACTGTCCTGTTCGTCTACCGTTGGCGCGATGTAGAGGCGGATCGTCCTTCGGTGCGTTATGATATGGATCGGCCCTACCAGCCTGGGTTCGGCTTATGGACAAAGGAAGATGTGCCCCGGCCTTCCGCCGACGTCGTGCAGGGTTTTTACACCGGCGAACAAACCGTCTTTGCCTTTCCCGCAGGCGCCGAGCCAACGCCGCCGACGCCATGGAACGTGCTGATCGGCTGGCTGGTAGTGATCCTGGTGACGGTGTGCTATGCGGTGTCGCCGCGCTTTCGGCACATGGTGCCCCGGTATTTTCAGGCACGCGGATTCTACCGCGAGGGCATCCGGGAAGGGCGTGATGTGTTGCTGGGGGCCAGCGTGTTGCTGCTGGTGGCCTTAGCGCTTGGCGTGGGAGTGCTAGGCAGCAGCCTGCTTGGAGGCGTACGTGCAGAACCGGCCTTGCAGCTTTTGTTTCAGAAACTACCCCTGCAAATGCAAGAGACGGGCGTGGCGCTGCTGACAAAACCGTGGTTGCTCGTGTTGCTCCTTGGAAGCCTTTACGCCCTCAGCGTGGCCCTCTGGACCTCAGTGCTCTCGGTTCTGTCGCGGCGGCGGCAGCAGTTGGTGCCGGGGCAGGCGCTGATGCTAGTGCTGTGGGTGCGCTGGCCGTTCCTGGTGCTGATGATCGGTGCGATGGTGGTGCCCGCGCTCCCCGACGCGTTGGCGCGCTATGTGCTGGCAGGCCTCGCTGCTGCCGCCTTGCTGGTGTCCATCTACGCCTTCTTTCGCACCCTCATCGATTATTCGGCCATCACCTACGTCTCGGCCTATCAGGTGCTGCTGGCAGGTCTGCTCAACCCTATTGTGATTATTGTACTTCTGCTGTTGTTGCTGGCGCTAGATCTGCGATCGGTGCTTACCTTCGCCTACCATCTGGCAACGAAAAGCTGATGCAATTTCAGGCTGAGGCAAAGCATCCAATCGAAAATCCAAAATTACTCGACCTGCAGAGGCTGGGGCTGCGGGCGGGATTGCGTGAGGCGAGTCCAGGTGCGTTCCGAGAAGTCGTAGAAAGGCTGCTTCTGGTGCAAAGAGCCGAAATGCAACACGAAAGGCGTGACGTTGAGGTAGTCCGGGCGGCGTTGCAGGGCCGAGAAAAACCGAAGCACGAACATGCGGAGGCGGGGATTCGGAAAGCTGCGGATCGAATAGATCCACGGGTCGCAGTAGAATTTGCACGAGACGCGCTCAAAGTCGGGGTCGTGCGTGGTGAGGGTATCGACGTAGTCGAGCTGGGGGCTGTTGTAGCCCATCATCCACGGATACACTTGCAGGTGCAGCTTGCTCATCGCCATCGCCATGCTCCACTCGCACGACTCCTCGGTGCGGCCTTCATTGAGGCGGCTGCGGAAGTGGGTTTCATCGCGACGTTCGAGATAGTGGGCAGCCAGGGTGCAGACCTTTTCAGCTAACGTCGCATCCTGCACGTAAATCATGCCTGCCTGTACGCGTGGTAGATGCGTCAGGTCAAAGCGCTGCATGGTGCGTTTGCGCCGGTTCAGGAGAAAGTCGACCAGAAAACCGGGGCCTTTGGGGCCGCCGAAGAAGACGTCGGCGCGTTCGAGCCCCGTAGCGGTGAAAGGATACGCCGCCAGTTGGGTCCAGAGCGGATCCGGTTTGCGGCACCAGATCATGTCGGCGTCCACATATAGCGAACGCTCGAATGGCAAGAAGCGATGCAGGTGGTGCTTGAACCCGACGATGGAACGGTGTGCCTCAGGTAGCTCTTCGATCACCGCGAACAACGTGTCCATCCCATCGTGCTCCAGCGCCGCCCGGTGCGAAGGCGGGCAGTACAAGGCCACCGGTCGCTCCGCATCATGACGACGCAACGAGATCACCGAGGCGACCGCGTGGCGGACGTAGCGCTCGGGGCCGTAGGTGTGAAAAACGTACCCTTCGACAGGCGCGGGCATGAGCGAATGAAAGAGACTTCCGTGAGGTAAGGATGAACCTACAGGTCAACGCTAGCAGGGCTCAAGTGTTCTCAGGATGGCTTTCCTGTCCGTGGAGACCGGGGCTATCCTGGCAGCGCTTGGGTATAAGCGAAAAAGGTGCTGACCGCGACTATGCGACCAGCACCTTCCACAGGTAGGTGTCAGCATGTGCTACGATCCTTGCTTGGCCTGCATCTTGGCGTATTTCTTGTCCAGACTGTTTTTCAGCGCATCGTAACCCCGCTTGCGGATGACGGTCTGGAACGACTTTGCATAGCCGTCGATGGTGCTGACGCCATCAAGGATGATGTCATAGATCCACCAGGCATCGTCTTGCCAGATCAGCAGATACGTGACGTTTGTCTGCTTGTCCTTGTAGTCTGTCAGCGTTTTGACCGTTGCTGTGGTGCCATCCACCGAAATGTTCTGGTAGGTGATATTGGAATTGTAGATATCGAGGTCAGCCAGCGATTGCGAACGGACGATGGCGCTGAATACGTCTATGAATTCGGTACGCTGTGCCGACGTCAGGTCATCCCAGTGAGGCCCGAGGGCGCGTTCGCCCATTTCAGCGAAGTCGATGCCGTCGTTGATGAAGTCTTCGACCTTTTTGCGCTGTGCTGCCGTGGCCGTCTGGGGGTTGGCGAGGACGGGTTTGATCGCACTTTTAATCTCTTTGTCGCGCTGTTCGAGCATGGCGCGGAGCGCGGCCTTGTCCGTTTGCGCCTGTACGGGCACCGCCAGGCCAAGGGTCAACACGCCGAGCAGGAGCAGGAAAGAGGCTTTATAGATCCACCGGGTGTGCAAGAAATCAGACATGTATTCGGATAAAGTCGGTTTCAGGGTGACAGAAGCCGTGTTTTTCAACGCACGGATACGGTCTTATGTTTATTCAACAAGCGTGCCGCTTTGGGCACGGTCGGTCAGGATTCCCACCGCGTTCAACAAACGCAGTATCGCCATGTTGTAGCGCCGGACGGCCTCATAGTAGCGGGCTTCGAGTTCGAGGTTGGCCTGCACGGCTTTCACGAGGTTCTCGGTGTCGCCCAGTTCGAGGTCGAAGTTGATGTACTCGACGCGGAGCCACTCGTTGGTGATGGTCAGAGAAGAATCCTGTGCGGCGAGGGCGGCCTGCTC
>DATGCC010000954.1:0-4510 GCA_035312345.1 Rhodothermales bacterium | reverse complement strand
TGCAACGCACGGCCAGCCGTCCTCGGCATCTAGAAGAAATTCGGTCGTTCATGGTAATAGAATGATAAAGTGTGATCCCTCTCCTTCTTCGCTCTCCACCGTCAGCGTGCCACCATGCCCCTGCGTGACGATGTCGTAGCTTAGAGATAAGCCCAGCCCCGTCCCGCTACCCGTTGGCTTCGTCGTGAAAAACGGCTCGAAAATCTTCTCCCGCACCTCCTCGGCGATACCCGACCCGTTGTCTGCCACACGGATCTCCACAGCATCGCCCACCCGCCGCGTCGAGATTTTTACGGTGGGCGCGTACTGCCCGTTGACCTGCGCGGCCCGCTCTCGCACTGCATCAAAGGCATTGCCCAGCAGGTTGAGCAACACCCGGCCCAGATCCTGCGGCACCACCTCCACCTTGCCAACATCGGCACCCAGATCCCGCTCGATCTCTGCGTTGAAGTCGGGGATCTGTGCCCGCTTGCCGTGGTAGGCCAGGGCGATGTGCTCAGCCACCAGTGCGTTGAGATCGACCATCTCCCGCTCGCCGCTACCGGCGCGGGCGTGCTGCATCATCGAGCGGACGATACCGTCGGCCCGTTGCCCATGCTCTTCGATCTTCTTGGTGTTGAGATCGAGGTCGGACAGGATCGCCTGGATCTCGTCGGGGTCGGTCTCTTCCTTCAGTTCGACGACGAGTTCGCGCGCGAGGCTGGCGAAGTTATTGACGAAGTTAAGGGGGTTCTTGATCTCGTGCGCGATGCCTGCGGTGAGCGCCCCGAGCGAGGCCATCTTCTCCGCGTGGACGAGTTGCTGCTGTGTGGCTTTGAGGTGTTCGTGAGCCGTTGTCAGTTCGGTGTGGGCACGCTCGATATGGCGGGCCTGTTCGAGTTCGCGCTCGCGGGCACGCTCGCGCTCTCGGGCCACCAACCGCCGCCGCTGAACCCGATCTACAAAGACAACACCGATAACCAAAAGCAATCCGTAAAGCAGATAGGCCCACGTCGTGCGCCACCATGGCGGTAACACGACTACCGCCACCGACGCGCCTTCCTCATTCCATACGCCATCGCTGTTGGCCGCCTGTACCCGGAACACGTAGTTGCCCGGTGGCACCTTGACGTAGCTCGCCCGCCGGCCCGACCCCGCCTCGCGCCAGGTTTCATCGTAGTTCTCCAGTTGATACCGGTACTGATTAGCTTCCGGGTTGCGAAAGTCCAGCGCGGCAAACGAGAAGGAAAAGGTGTTCTGACCGTGTTGCAGCCGGACGCGCTCGGCCGCCCAAATCGACGCATCGAGCGGCCCTTCATCGGATGGGGGCACCGGCTCCGAAAAAACCGTAAGCTCGGTCAGCGCCACCGATGGCGGATCGGATGCTTTGGAGGCCAGTACCTCTTCCGGCAAGAAGGACATGACACCACCGACGACCCCAAAGAACAATTCGCCGGATGCGCCACGGTGTGTACTCGCGCCAAACGTAGCTAGAATAGCAGGCCACCCGGTGAGGCCGCTTCCTTCATCGAAGGACCTGAAGGTCTCCGATTCGGGATCATACATCAGCACGCGATCATCGGCGTGGATCCAGATGTTACCCTGAAGATCCTCCTCGATTCCATAAATGGCCTCGGCTTCGGAGGGCAAAAAAGAAAACGTCTCGGTGCGCGGGTCGAAGATTTTGATGCCACTACTGACATGGGGCGCACCGTACCAGATCCGCCCTTCCCGGTCCTCATAGAGCACATGCACATCTGCGCCAATCCTGGGGTCGGCATTGGCAAGAGGCTTGAACTCGGTAAAGGTTTTCGTATCCAGATTGAAGCGCGCCAGGCCATTACTTAACCCGATCCAGATCGCCCCGTCCCGTGCGATCCGTAAGGTCTGGGGACTGCCTGCTATGCCGTCCTTGCGTAGGCTGAACCGGGTGAATTGGCCCGTCCGCGGGTCAAACTTGTTGATCCCAAATCCCACCATGGCGATCCAGAGGTTTCCCTCCTCATCCTCCTTTATATCAAAGAAGCTCCCCTCACTCAGGCTGGTTTCATCCTGTGGATCATGCCGGTAATGCGTGAAGGATCCCGTCGCCCGATCCAGTTTGCTCAAGACGGTGCCTGCCCCCACCCACAACGTGCCCTCCCGGTCCTCAAGAATCTGAGTTATCGTGTTGATTTCTTCCGTGTGCAGGCCCCTCGGATCCTCAGAGTCGGGCAGATACCAGGTTGAGCGGTCCGTCTTACGGTCATAACGAAGCAACCCCTGGCCTCCTCCGATCCAGAGCATGCCCGCTTGATCTTCCATAACAGCCGTGGCAAGCGGACTCTGCTCAAGGGGTGGGGCATAGCGGATAAAACGTACGGGTGAAGCGGGCGGGTCGTATCGCTTTAACCCCTCCCCTGCACCGAACCAGAGCGTACCATCCCGTGCCTCGTGAATTGACTGAGCCGCAGAGAAGGCCAGCACCGTGGGCAGGCCCTGGCTGTGGAAGGTATCCGTGATAGGGTCGTAGCGTTCGAGGCAGCAATTACTGCTCGCTGCCCACACCGTGCCATCCCGAGACGCATGGATGAATGCCGTACTGCCCAGCCCAAACGACAACGGGTAATGGATGAAGCGTCCCTGTCTCTCGGCATCCATCCGGTGCAATCCATCGGCTGTCGTGCCGATCCACAGGTGGCCCGCTGCATCCTCATGAATAGCGGTTATACTGTTACTGACCAGGCTGTTTACATCGCCCGGGGCATGTACATGACGGCTGAACGTTTCGGTATCCGGGTCGAAGCGGTTGAGCCCGCCGTCCCGGGTTCCCACCCAGAGCATGCCGTCCTGGTCCTCATACAACACCCGGACGTAATCACTACCCAGGCTCGTCGGATCCGCCGCATCATGGAAATAGACCGTGAAAGCATCTGCCTCCCGATCCAGCCGGTTCAACCCGCCGCCCCAGGTGCCCACCCACAGCGTACCTCTGCGATCTTCCAGCACCACCCGAACGCTATCGCTGCTGAGGCTGGTCGTGTCCTCGGGGTCGTGCCGAAGGTGCATGAAGGCGTCCCTGCCAGGATCGTAGCGGTCGAGCCCCTGGAAGGTGCTCACCCACAGTTGGCCCTGCCGATCTACATGCAGGCCCCATATAACATCATCCGTCAGCGAGTGCGGGTCATCGGGATCGTGCCGGTAGGGGACAAACGCATAGCCGTCGTGCCGGTAAAGTCCCTCGTTGGTCCCGATCCACAGGAAACCGGTCGAGTCCTGGGCAAGGGCCCGAATGTTTCCAAAGGGTAAGCCATCGTTAACGGTAAAGTGTTTCAGCCGGGCATCCTGCGACTGGGCGATGGCTGTCGTCGCAGACAGGCTGAAACCCACAACCACGCCCCCGGTGAGCAGGAGAAAGGCGAAGTGCCAACGCACGATGCGGGGACGCATCTGTTTCTTGTGGTGACTGTTCATCGGTCCATCTTTCATGGTTTTACCACGGTGTCATGCTCGTCGTCAATAATCTAGACCTTCAGGCTCCGAGGCTTGTTGGGGAATGAAACCTCGGATTACGTCGCGGCGGTCGCTGTTACCGGCAGTCGCACGACAAACGCCGCACCTTCCCCCTCCTTGCTCTCGACCCCGGATCGGGTCTGAGGCAGGCTTTCGAGCATGCCGCCGTGCCCCTGCGTCACGATGTCGTAGCTGAGCGAGAGGCCCGTGCCGCTACCCGTCGGTTTATTCGCTTCGCTCATCAGTCGCCGGAGCCTGTCCCGGACCCAGATCCGGGGACTTGTGTCGTCGTGAAAAACGGCTCGACGATTTTCGACTTCACCTCATCAGGCATACCCGGCCCAGCGCTGGATGCTCACACAGTAGCCGTTTTCGCGCAAACGGTCAACGCCTACTTCTGCGCGAACTCATTCTCTACCGACTCTAACGATTGCAGAAACGTCCAGATGGCTTTGACCTCATCGTCTTCCAGGGGCGTCCAGCGAGGCATGAATTCGTGCAGCGTGTCACCGGTAGGTCGAACGCCTTCTTGTACGGCCCGGAAAAAGTTGGCCTCGGACCAGTCCTTCAGCGTTGTCAGGTTGGAAGCTGGCGGCGTGCCCGGCGGGCCAGCGACGGGACCGCCCGTATAGTCTTCACCGTGGCAGCCGAGGCAGGTCGTCGCCAGATACTTGCCATACTCCACGGTGACGCCTGGCATCGGCGTTTCGGGCAGCAGCAGGGTATGGTCTACCTCTTCGGCTTGCAGCAACCCGCCCGAGAGCATGATGACCCGTGCCACCGGCCCCAGCTTTTGCTCCGGCAGTTCATTATCGACGGGCGGTAGCTGCTTGATGTAGGCCAGCAGCGCAGCGAGGTCTTCCCGGCCAATATGCACAAACTCTGCGGAGGGCATGATGAGCAGCGGCTTGCCATCGGTCCCCACGCCATGCCGTATGGAACGCACCCAGTCTTCGGCCGAGTAGGACGCCGCAATGCCACCTTTACCGGACGTCAGGTTGGCCGAGCTGATCCGGCCCAGCGCCGGGTCGTTCACCAT
>DATGCC010000953.1:0-11610 GCA_035312345.1 Rhodothermales bacterium | reverse complement strand
GCGGCCTCCATGTCGTCCTCACTCATGCCGCCGCCCATGTTGTGTTTCTTCCACCAGCCGAGCGAATGGGGCGTGTGCACATGCGGGATGTCGAGTTCTTCGGCTATTTTCTGCCCGGCCCATCCGGCGTCCCAGTAGTGGGAGTAGACGATGTCGTAGGGATGGTTGCGTTCGCGGGCGGCAGCGAGGAAGTTGGTGACGAAGTTGGTGATGTGGTCGTGCATGTCCTCTTTGCGGATGAAGTCTTCTCCGCCGAAGGGGACGCGCCAGATGCGGAGGTTGTCGTTAATTTCTTCGACTTCGGGTTGGTCTTCGAATTGGCGGGTGACGAGGTCTACGCGGCAGCCGAGTCGGCTGAAGCGTTTGGCGAGTTCGAGGACGAAGACAACCTGTCCGCCGGTGTCGGGTTTGCCGAGTTCGGGTTCGGCTCCGACGTAGCCGTGTAAGGAGATGAGCAACAGGTGCTGGGTCCACTGGTGATTCTGGACAGCCATGAGAAAATGTCTGGTTAGGACAATAACTGGTTAGGAGGAGGCGACGACGTGCAGGGCGTGGCAGGCACGAATAAATTCGGAAGCTGACCAGGCCTGGTAGGCTTTACCCATAGGGCGGCCCGTGTCACCATGGGCCCACTCGTTGAACTCCCACTCGTGCAGCACGCCCAGCTTGTTCAATTCAGCGAGCCGGTAGAGTTCATGCAGGGCCAGGTTGCGCAGACCTAGCTTATCGATAAAACGAACCCAGTGCCCGCCCACGAATGGCCAGATGCCGCCGTTATGATAGTGTTTCGGCAGGTTGAGCAGGTTGACCGTGTAGTAGGGCCGCCAGTCTTTATCGCCCGCGGAGACGGCAGGGTACAGGTTGGCGATGGGATAGGGCTCGTTCACCCCTACGCCCCACATAAAGCGAAACGTCTGGCTGGCGCGCTTATCATCTACCACATCGTAAAGGTAAGCTAACACATTGCCGAAGGTGTCGCAGCGCCAACTAAAATCAAATGGAGTGAGTTGGGCAAGCAGATAGCGCGCATCGCCGATAGAAAACTGCTGGTCAGCGAAGGAGACCGCCTGGTAGATGTTTTGTTGAGAGGACGGCCAGAAGTTTGCCAGAATTTCCCGTTTAATCGTCTGGGCCCAACGCAGATAATCGCCTGCTTTTTCTTCGTCGCCTTTCATCTGTAGCAGGCGACCGAAGCAAATGTTGCTTCGGTACCAGAGCACCTCATCGTACAACACGTTATAGCTCCGCCCGAAGAGATCGGTCCAGTCACCTGCTTCCGGGATTTCTAGCAAGGCATCGTTGTTGCTGTCGTGCGCGCTGAGCCAGTCCATCGCCCGTTTCAAGGGGTCGAAGTATGCGCGCAGGAAGTCGTAGTCGTGCGTATGGGCTACATAGGCATAGAAGGCAATGATCACCCACATCCCGCTATCCACGGAGGCGATGCCCCCGACGCCGGAATAGTCGGGGCTGCTGTCGGCCAGGCGCACGTTAGCAGGAATTTGCCCGTTGGGCGAGATGTGCTCCAGTAGCGTGATCAGCGTTTGCCGCTGGCAGGCATGGATATCGTCATCCTGCGTCAGCAAGGGCAGCGACCCTAGGATCGTGAGTGCCCCATCGCGGCCCCACACGCTACGGTAGTTCACGTCGGTGCCGACGACCTCATTGTCTTCGAGCGAGCAGGCCGTAAAGCCCAGCGGAGAGATGTTGCGCTGAAGGGCATCAATAGCCCGGTGATAGCCTTGCCGGATGAAAGCCAACTGCTCCTGCGACAGGTATTCCAGCACATCATCGCCTGCCGTGCGCAAGGCTTCATAAAGGACAGCTTGTTCCGGGTTCTCTTCCTGAAAGTTCATGTCCTCAATGATGCCGTAGTGGGATAAACCAGCCAGCAGCCCATACGCGCACACTTCGTCAGGCGAAGCCTGATAGACCGATAAAGATTGCGTCTGGTCGAGCAGTTCGGGCTGGGCGTTGCCTACCACGATGCCGTAGATGTCGTCCAGCGCAAACATAGCACTGTCGTTGCCGCTGTCTCCAGCGACGAGGGCTTCGGACGGGGCGATGTCGAGATGGCGCAGCAGCCAGCGGAGGGCATTGCCCTTGTTAGCCCATCGGGGCAGCACGTCGAGGTGGCGCATGCTGGAATACACGACGTGGGTGTCCAGGGCGGCATCCCTGAGCACTACACGCAATTCATCGATCTGGTCGGAGGAGGCATCATCCAGATACCAGCTCGACTTGTAGGGCGTTTGATAATGGTCGGGCTGCTTCACAATGGGAAGGGAAAGCTGTTCGATCACGCCTTCGACCTGCTCAACATCCCAGTTCTCGGACAGAATTTCTTCAAATTCCTTCATTACGCAGGCGTCCCGATAGTTGTAGACGGTAGTGCCCACGCCGCAGATGACATAATCGGGATTGGGAAGGGGATGCTTGTCCACCTGTTGAAGGGCATCATCCAGCAGCCGTCCTGAACTGTAACAAAGCAAGGGGCGTTCATCCGGCAGTATTTGCTCCCATGCCACCTTGAATTGCTGTGTTGCTTTGGGGACGCCCAGTAAGGTGCCGTCCAAATCGGTAGCGAAGAGTCGTATGTTGGGTACCACGGGGTGCCTGAGCTTAGTTGCTGGAAGTCGGTGGAAATGTAGTCATTATCCGAAGGAGCGTTCCTGCTGAGGGCGAGGGGGACCCTGGAGTATGAAGGTCGTTACATCGTGGCAACCCACGCAGGCCCTGAAAGTGAGGGGCTGATTGGTTAGCTTGCGACACCGTCGCTGGTTTTGTAATCACATCTTGTATCGTACCTTCCGCCTCCTATGCTCGATATCCATCAACTGCAATCACAATTCGCTGATTTCAATGCCTATCAATCTCGGGAGCAGGCATTGCTTTCGTCCAAGCTGAAGCGGGCGCTGGAGGCGCTGGACGAGGCTGGCAAATACTGGCAGGACTTGCGCGAGCAGGCGGCAGCGTCGAAGCTCAAGTGGCTCATTGCCGGGTTGCGAGAGTCGCCCGCGACGTGCCACCCCTGTGGGGAGCGGCCCACGCCCATCACGGTCGTTGCCACCGACGGGTCGCAGATCTATCCAGATCGGCATGTGGAGCCGCACTGCTACCTGCTCAACATCAGCCGTATCGCTTTTCAATACGGCACGCTGGAGCGTCCACTGATGGAATCAGTGCCGCGCTTCGAATACCGCCGCGAGGAGTTCGAGAATGAGTTCGACCAAGTGCTCGGCACCGCCACTGCCGAGGTTGTCTCGGCCCTGCGCGACGAGTTTGAGTTGGCCGCCCTGCTCGACGTAGCCCAGAAAGCCCGGATCGGCAACCGTCCCCTCCTCGCCATCGCCGATGGCACGCTCATCCGCTGGATGCTGCGCGGCATGCGCGATCGCGCACTCGAAGAAAAACTCATCGCCCGGTACACCGACATTCTCGCCGCTTTCCAGGCCGAGACCATCCCGCTCTGCTCGTACATCAGCATGCCGGGCAACACGGAAGTCGTCAACCTGCTGCGCGTCCATTGCGGCGAAGACGACGACGATGCCGGGTCCGACGCTTCGCTCTACGGCGTAATGGACCGCTGGGTGTTCGAGCAATGCCTGGAGCCGGGCGAGCGTTCGGCGGTGTTCGAGTCGGCCTCGCATATCCAGAGCGAGTACGGCCTGGGCGATAAGATCTGCTATTTCTACGTGCATGTGCCTTCGGCGCGGGGCGGTGCCGAAATTGGGCGGGTGGAGGTGCCGATGTGGGTCGCTGACCATCCGGGCCTGCTCGACCTGATCCACGCCACCGTCCTGAGCGAGTGCGAAAAGGGCGAGGGCTACCCCATGATTCTCTCCGAAGCGCACGAACGCGCCGTCATCCGCGCCCGCGAGCGCGACGTTTTCTACGACATGATTGAGCGCGAGATGACCACCGCCGGTCTGCCCTACCATGCCTCGCAGAAGCAGTCGTCCAAGCGCAAGCCGATGGTTTAGAAAAGGGTGAGTCTGGTTCATGCAAAGTGATCTTTTTCTTAATCTGACGTACCCCGGCACACAATGAGTAAACCACTGGATAGGCTCCGCTTTTCGGTCATACGTCGTCAACAAACCCTCCTGCCATGTCCCCCGAGTCGCTCGTCGATCAGCTTGAAGAAGTAGTGACCCGTGGTCGCAGGGCTGACTCCTCCAAAGAAAGCGCTGCTGTCTTAGGGGAGTTGATGGATCTGCATGAACAGGCCGTGCACGAAAACCCACCGCTGGCATCCAAGGTGCGCCTGGCTTTTCTGCGTATACTGGCATCGACTTCCGAAATCATGAATCAGGAGGACGTCTCGCACTTTCTCATCGACCAGGTAGAACCAGACGACTTCGCCGAGCTAGAGTGGCAGGCACCCGAGGAAGTGATCACATTCTGTGAACGGCTCTATCGTTTTCGGTTTGATTCCGACGAGCGGGCCGAGCAAATACACGCGCACGTAAACAATATCCTGCGTCATGCGCTGAGACACTTCGAACAGCATGAGGAGATGGAGTATCTGTTCCGGCTCCTGCAAATCGCTCCTACGTCCAACATCACCGACACCGAAGTGCTCCGCCTTCGCGGCAGAGCCCATTTGTATGAGGTGCGCAATGTCCAGAAGAAACGCCGCTGGCTCTATGGCTACCTGGTGCTCCAGGTACTTCTCATAGGAATCGTCTTTCCTTTCCTCTTCATCTGGGCAGAAAATGGGGCCCTCCAGGAGCGCATTGAGGAAACGGCCGACGTTAATCTTCCCGAAGAAGGACGTCAATACCTGAGTTACATAGACGGACTCTACTGGTCGACGATAACAGCCGGGTCTATTGGCTATGGCGACATCACGCCGCAAACAACCATGGGCCGAATGATTGCGGCTGTCCTGGGTACGATGGGCGTGATTACCATCGGCGTGGTGGCCGGCCTGATCCTGTCGTGGCTCACACCACGCCGCCTTGACTGATCACGCGGGGTGCCCCGTAGGTCTGTAGACGAACGATAGGACTCTAAAAGAGCGGGGTGCCTTTCGATTCCCTGGGAAGGAACTGGCAGGCACCCCGGTACCACGCGTCAGGAAAAAAACAGGAGACAATGTGGTGCGTGCTGGACTAAAAGGGGGAAGATCGTTCAACGATTGTTTTGCCCAATGCGTTAGGATTCATCCACAATGAGATAGGCACTGTCGCTCGTCTGGTGCACCGGGCACAGCAGAGACGCTATGGGATCGGAGGCACCCCCGCTCTCGCCACTACCGGGTGGCAGCCTCACCGATCGATCCTCTCCCCATGGGGCGTCGATTCACTGGAGGGTGGCTGTGATCGCATCCCGGTTGGGGCAGCTTATGCTCACCGTATTACTGCTCGCCGTGCCCGACGGGTGGTACCGGATCTCGAGCGTACCTCCAGCAGCATGTTCGTACGCGCCCGGGATACGCTCATTCGGCTGGGTCGTCGGATTGATGGCCGAATCATGCACGAAGAGCTTCACATTCGCACCGTGTTCCTGCCAATGCCAGTCCGTGACGAAGTTACCCATCGCGGGATCGAGCCAGGTTATCCGCATGTGGAGGCCGGGCGTGCCCTGCCCCCGAAGGCCCGTCCCATCGTTTCCGCTCTTGTCCAGGATGAGCGCGAACAGGTCGTCTCTGCTGATAAGCCCCAGTTCATCGAAGTTGTCACTGGTGCTGCAGTCAGGTGCATTCCACCCTGCTGTGTGGGTAGTGACGAAGTTAAGCTCGCTCACAAAGGTGCCCCCTACGCTACTGAGCTTGAACTCTCGCTTATTGTCCTTGTCGATCACCACCTGCTGATCCGTGGCGACCATGCCGCCGCTGAGGGTAAGGGTGGTACTGGAAGGAGGATCGTCATTACCGCCCCCGCCACAGGGGGGACTCTCACATTTCTTTGGTGCATAGGCCAACGCAGGGGCCTCGTCCGCATCCGGCGCGACGGGGTTGGACGATGTGCCCTCACAGCCTACCAGGATGAGCAGCCCGGCACAGACGAGCGCTGAGGCAAGGGGAATCAATACGTGAGTTCTGAAATCGCGTAACATTGGAGACCTCCAGCAGAATGGGTTGAATGTATAAGGGGAAGACCATACTTCCGCCTGTATCAACCTACGGCCGCCGATCCGACTGAACGCGACATTCATCTTGCAGCAGGCGACAAATAGAACAGAGGGAGCGTGCTTCTAGGAATCGAATTGGCCGGAGAGCCAGTGGAGCAGATTGCGGGCGAACTGCGTATTCTGCGCGGCGGCTGGAGCATTCATCCCCATGGGGACATCCCCGTTGCAGAACTGCTCGGAAAACATGGCTGCTTCGCCAAAAAGGCTACATGTCCCTTTCCAAATTGTCGCAGGGCCCCCTGCAACCAGCCGTCTACCGACCGGCGCGGTGTTCCGGGTGGAAACGCCCAGGCCACTTCAGGCAGCAACGAGACCGCCCCCGGGCCAAAGGTCATAAGCGGCACCGCCTCGTCCACCGCCTGGAAGGCTTGCCCGGTGAAGGTAGCCACTTGGTCGATACGCTCTGCCTCCGAACGCCCGTTCGTGATGGGATGATTGGCTAGCGTGCCGTCGGCGCGGCGGAAGAGCTGGATCTCGTCAGGCTGCAGGCACGGGGAGGGTCGGTCGAGCTGGAGCGTGTCGAAGGCAAAGCTGTTGCTAAAGTAAAAGCCGAAGGCCGCCGCCAGGTTTTCGGCCGCCGCAGGAAAAGGCATGTGATCGGCGATCAGCAGGAGGCCTCCTCCGTCCTCGACCCACTCCCGGACTGCTGCTATCTCTTCCGCAGTGAAGGCCGGCAAGAAAGGCTCACGCCATACGTTGCGGTTGCTCGGATGCAGTGCATTGGAGATGACCAGGATGTTGCCCCGGCGGAGTGCCTCGGGGGTAAAGGGAACGGTATGGGCACGCACCTTATAGCCGTCAGCGCGCAACAGGTCTGCAAAAGCACGGTACGTGCCATCGGCCCGGTGCAGATTCTCGTGGGCCTCGTCGAAGAGCACCACCCGGCCACCAGGATCCGATGCAGTCCCGCCCTGGTCGCAGCCAGCGAATAGAAGCCCGAACGCCAGCAGCGATACGATGGTACGTGGCACCATCCGTTTGGTCAGCTAAAGGAGGGTATGACGAATAAAGCTCAGGGCAGTGCAGAGGAGGCCTTCCGGCGCAGGATGAGACCGTCATCTAAGGTCACCCACGCCGCATCGGGACCTTGTACGGAGACGGCAAAGAACTCGGCATCCGTCCCAGTCTCCTCCTGCGTCCACGTGGCTCCCCCGTCGGTCGTGACCAGAAGGGCCTTGCCCCCGACGACGACACCGAAGCCGTCCACCCCGAAATCCACATCCTGGAATCCCACCCAACGGTCATTCAGGCCTACGTCGTAATCGGCGACAACCTGCTCCCACGTGGCCCCCCCGTCGGTCGTACGGAGGATGAAGCCCATTCCCTGCTCACCGCCGACGGCGACGCCTGTGGTTGCATCTGCGAAGGCAACGCTCCCTATGATCTGATCGACCCCGCTGTCCAGCCGCGTCCATGTTCCGCCCCCGTCGGTGGTGCGAAAGAGGGCACCACTATTACCGGCAAGCAAACCAAGAGCCGGGTCAGCAGGGTCGGGAAACACGATTGAGAAAATGGGCTGGTTAAAGTTGATCTCCTGTCTTGTCCAGGTTCCGCCCCCGTCGTTCGTGCGGAACACTAGGCCGTTGCCACCTGCGACCCAACCCGTCTGGTCATTTAGAAAGGACATCGCATGGAACCACACATAGGAGTCGTAGACCTGCTTATTCATGGGCCAGTGGTAGCCGCCGTCCGTCGTTTTCATCACGCGGGTGCCCTCCCCTCCAATAAACCCGACCTCTGAATCAACGAAAAAGAGAGCGCTACCCATCTCGGTGCCGACTTTATGAGAAGCGACTGCGATACGGCACCAGGTCTGGCCGCCGTCCGAGGTCTTCAGCAGTAACGGAGGCTCCGCGTCATTGCCCCATTTGCGGACGATCGCCCGACCCGTCTGGTCGTCCAGGAAGGTGATATCGGTGACGGTGCGTTCCGTACCGCTCTCTTGATGCGTCCAGCGCGTGCCCACCTCCGGCTCCACCGTCGGTCCGCATACTTCCTCCAGAGCCGGCTCTTCCGGCTCCTCTTCGGAGGGCTGCTCCGTGACGCCGGGGTCGGACGTGTCACACCCCGTGCTTGCGAGTAGCCCTGCTATCAGAAAAGCGAGAATCCATGTATGTGTACGTCGCATCGGAGCACCTCCCATTCAGAAACCTGAAACCGTACGATGACTAGGCCACCCCGGAGTACGAGGTGCCTCCAGTCCTGTCTCAATCTAGAGGAGGGCATCCGACTGAACGCGACATTCATCTTGCAGCAGGCGACAATGGAGGCTACAAACCGGCGGAGGGATCAGTTTTCGTGATGGGATGGGTAGGCAGAGGGCGACGCGCCATAGACCTGCTGGAAGGTGCGAGAGAAAGCGTCGGGGCTGGCGTAGCCGACGCGGTAAGCGACCTCCGCAACGGTTCCCGCCTCCTGCTCCAGGAGCTGCGCCGCCCGCTGAAGGCGCATCATCCGGATAAGGCCGCTGGGGGAGAGGTCCGTGCTCTCTTTAAGCCGACGCTGCAACTGGCGGACACTCATGCCCACCTCGCTGGCCAGCCACGCCACGGTAAAGGCGCTATTGCCCATGTGCTCCTCGATGACGGCCTTGACCTCCTCAAGAAACACGGCTTCATCGGAAGAGATTTCCACGCCAGCCGGCTCCAAAAGCACCGAGCTTTCGTAGCGCGCACGGAGCCGACGTCGAAGGGTGATGAGGTTCTCCGTGCGCAGGAGCAGTTCCTCCGAGTTGAAGGGCTTAGAGAGGTAGTCGTCGGCCCCAGTCCCGAGACCTTCGAGGCGGCTCGCCTCGTCGGCGCGTGCTGTGACGAGCACGACGGGGATGTGCCCGAGCGCCTCGTCTTCCTTAATGGCCCGGCAGAGCGCGTAGCCGTCCATGCGCGGCATCATCACGTCGGCGATCACGAGGTCCGGCTCCAGGGTCTGGGTCCGTTCCAAGCCTTCGAGGCCATCGGCTGCCTCAGCGACATGGTAGTCCGCCGCGAGGCGGCTCCGGATATAGGCCCGCACGTCGTCATTGTCGTCTACAATAAGGACCGTGGGGACCTTCGAGATGGTATCCCCATCTGCTTCCGGGGCAGGATCGCTGTCCGAGGTGGGTTCTCCCTGCTCTGGGGGGCGTGCAAGCTCGGCAGCGTCCCCGGGCAAGGGCTCTTGTGCTCCAGCAACCCCCGTGAGCGGCAGGCGCACAACGAACTCGCTGCCGAAGCCAAACTCGCTTTCTAGGTGCAGCGTGCCGCCATGGAGTTCCACCAATTCACGTGCGAGGGCCAGCCCGATACCAGCCCCATCGTGTGTGCGTGCCGGCGCATGCTCCACCTGGTGGAACCGCTCAAAGATACGCTCCTGATCTGCCTTCGGGATGCCCGGCCCGGTATCTCGCACGCAGATTTCGATGAACTCACCGTCTATGCCTTTGGCTTGCGTGCGCAAATGGAGGCGCACGCGCCCTCCCTCGGGGGTAAACTTGAGGGCATTGTCGAGGAGGTTCGAAATGACCTGCCCCAGCTTCTCGGCGTCGAAAGATGCCAGGAAGCTCTCGTGCTCGGATTCGAAGTGCAGCATGACGTGCCGGCGCTCGGCCAGCGAGGCGAAGGAGCGAACGAGCTGTTGGAGGAAAGCTACGAGGTCGTGCCACGCCCGGTGCAGTTCGAGATGTCCAGCCTCCAACCGGGAGAGGTCCAGCAGTTGACCAATGAGTCCGCGCAGGTGTCGTGCGTTGCGCCGCATGCGGACGAGGTCCTGGGCCTCAAGCGGCTGGGTGGGATCGCGGAGCGCATCTTCTAGGGGGCCTAGGATGAGGGTGAGCGGCGTACGGAATTCGTGTGAGACGTTGGCATAAAAACGACTCTTGGCCTCATCGAGCCCCTTCAGAATGCGGGCGCGTTCCTCGGCGGCCTCGGCTTTTAACTGCTCTTCGCGGAGACGCGCCCCGGCCCGTTCTTTCCCCAGGAGACGGCTGCGCTGCAGTCGGTGAACGGCCACGATGCCGCCCGCCAGGAGCAGGCCATAGAAGAGATAGGCCCACGGCGTGCGCCACCAGGGAGGCAGCACTGTGACGTGGATCGAGGCCCCCGTATCGTTCCAGACCCCGTCGGGATTGGCCGCCCTGGCCCGAAAGATATACTCCCCCGGCGGCACATTGACATAGGAGGTCGTACGCTGTCTGCCCGCCTCGCGCCATACGGGATCGTAGGGCTCCAGCCGGTAGGCGTAGCGGTTCGCTTGAGGACGGGCGTAGTGCAACCCGGCCACGTCTATGGAGAAGGTGCGCTCGGTGGGGGAGAGCCGGACGCTTGGGGGCATCTTACCCCCAACGCTGTGCTGTGTGGTGTGGCCTGCCGGGCCGACGCTTCGAAAGCCGGAGAGGACGACGCGTGGAGGGTGGGGATTGGCACGCGAAGGGTCAACGGTGACAAAGCCATCTTGCTTTCCCCAAAAAAGTTCGCCCCTCGGGCTCTTATAATACGCTCCCCGCGTGAAGGGCTCTGCAGGTATGCCCTGCGCCAGGCCGTACGTCTTCACCGAATGCTCCCTGGGGTCATACGCCACGAGCCCCTGACTGGTGGCCACCCAAAGGGTACCCTGGTTGTCTCCCAGGAGGCCTAAAACATGGTTGTCTGGCAGGGGGCTGTTCGCTCGCGTCATGTGCGCGAATGAGCCTGCTTCGAACCGGTGGAGTCCGCCTCCGAGGGTGCCGATCCAGAGCACACCGCTCGCGTCCTCATAGAGACTCGTGACGCTCGGAAGTCCACGCGGGTCGGACCGATCTGAGAGAAAGCGGGTTACGGTGCGGCGCGTGACATCCAGGCGGCTGAGTCCTCCCTCTCGGGTGCCCACCCAGAGCGCACCGCGCTGATTTTCAAGGATCGCACTGACGGTGTTGCCGCTCAGGCTATTGGCATTGTCGGGGTTGTGCCGGAAGGGCGTGAACGTGTCTGTCTCGCCGTCAAAGCGATTTAGGCCACCGCCGATGGTGCCCACCCAGAGTACACCGGATCGGTCCCGGTACAGACGACTGATCTCTGCGTGGCTCAGGCTACTAGGCGCGTCCGGGTCAGGCCGGTACCGCGTAAAGACCTCAGTAGCGGGGTCGAAGCGGTTCAAGCCGCTGCGGGTCCCTACCCAGAGCATCCCGGATGACTCCTTCAGGAGGGCAGTGACATTGTTATGACTGAGACTGGTAGGATCTTCGGGGTCATGGCGGTAGAGGCGGATCTCGGCCGTGCGGCGATCAAGGCGGACCAGCCCTGCCGCCGTCCCCAGCCAGAGCACCCCGCCCGTCCCTTCGTGGATTGCCTGAACGGGGTACCGGGCGCTGATGCCGAGTTGGTGGTAGGCGATCTTACCCCGCGCCGCTGTCACCTTGGTCAGCCCGTCGAGCCCGGCGATCCAGATTGTACCGTCGTGCGATTCATACCACCTCCAGACGGCTTCACCAGCGAGCGAGTTCGGCGCTCCCGCGTCGTAGGTGAA
>DATGCC010000952.1:0-11293 GCA_035312345.1 Rhodothermales bacterium | reverse complement strand
CGCCATCAAGATCAGCCGTTGTGTAGCTGCGCTCGCCCGCGTCGAACTCATTGTAGCCCAGCGAAGTATTGACCACATCTACGCCTTGCGACTCCAGCCATTCCAGGCCGCGTACAAAATTGTCTTCTTCTTGATTCGTCTCCGTAGGCGCGAATTCAGTCGTGGCCGCCAGGACGCTACCGCCATAGCAGGGGCCGATCAGGTTACCTTCGTCAAATCCGACTGCAATGGAAGCCACGCTACGCCCATGCCGGTTGCTTTGCGAAGCCTGGGCAAAATTCATGGTGCCGAGCAACCGGTTTTCTGCGACAAGTTTGGCAAAAGCAGGATGCTGGAAATTGCCATATTCTGTGTCCAGAAATCCAATAATCACCCCGGTGCCATTGATGCCATTTTCGAGCGGACCGATAGCGTTGATGACATCAAGTTGCGTGAAAGAGTCTCCGTAATCCAGCGCCAATTGTTTGCTGGCACTCCGCGGCGTGCTGGCTGGAACGGCTTCTGGCTCGGGTGGCAGATCCAGGCGTGCGACCGGGCGGATGTATTGTACAAAGGGTAGCTTGCGCACGGCCTCGACCTGCGAAGCATCAAGCTGAACACTGACCGCATTCAGCCAGCGACTCTCCACGAGTGGCGTGATACCACGGTCCTGCAAGATGGCAAGATACACCGGCGAGAGTGGCGCATCGAAGGATTCGGCAGAACGGGTGCCACGGAGCTGTCGGCGGGTGCGAGCACGCTCGGTGAGGTGGTCGGGAGCCGCAACGGTTGTTTTGCCTGCGGCGTCGCGCTTGTCCTGGAAGAAAATCCAGTATTTATCCGCATTGTTGGATTCTTGGGCCTGTGCCACAGGAGCCAGCAGTAGTCCAACCGTGAAAAGAAGCAGCCAGCGCATGGTCAAGGGTAGCGTGAAATGAAAGGGGAGGGCGGAGGCCTGTACACCTGATGAACCGGTGAGCCTGAACATACCTAAACGTAGGGCATGACGATATACACGAGATACCCCACAAACGCCGCCAGCAACACACTGCCTTCCAGCCGGGTGATACGGTAGCTCGTCCACGCCAGCGGCAGCAGTAGCACGCCAAAACCGAGCATCACCGGAAAGTGCAGCGTGATGGCTTCGGTTTCTACCTTCAGTGGCTGGATCATCGCCACAAGGCCCACCACGAAGAGCACGTTGAGCAGGTTGCTGCCGAGCACGTTGCCCATCGACATATCAGGATCTTGCTTGAGGGCACTCACCACGGAGGCAGCCAACTCCGGTAGGCTGGTTCCGACAGCGACGACCGTAAGGCCAATCACCACCGGGTTGATGCCCAGCATGTCTGCAAAGAAGACCGCCGCCGACACCATCATGCGGGCACCCAGCGCGAGGAAGATCACGCCGCCTGCAACCAGCCCCAGCTTTTTCCAGGTCGAGAGGCCAACATCCTGGCGTTCCATTTCGGGGACATCGTCGCTCGTGGCAATCTTGCGGGCGTGCCGTTTGCAGTCAATCACGATGAAGACGAGAAACGCAATGAGGCCCAGCACGAGGAGGAACCCATCAAGTTGGCTGATGACACCATCCAGCGACAGGACATAGAAAAGCCCCATCACGAGCATCATGATGGGGTATTCTTTACGCAACGTGCCAGGGGCGACGACCATCGGCAGGATCAGCGAACTGGCTCCCAGAATGAGGGCAATGTTGCAGATGTTGGAGCCGACGATGTTGCCGAGGGCGAGGCTGTCTTCCTGTTCAAGCGCGGCGAAAAAGTTCACCACGAACTCTGGCATAGAGGTGCCAAGGGCCACCACCGTGATACCCACGACGAGGCGGCGGATTCCGTATTGGAGGGCAAGGCTCGCTGCACCACGGACGAGCCACTCGGCTCCCCAGTACAGCAGGCCCAGGCCAACGGCAAAAATCAGCAGTTGCCAGAGCATCTATGTTGGTCCTTATAAACGGCGATGTATATGAAAACGGCTGCCAGCACGAGGCGGCAACCGGATAGCTAGGTGCGCGAGGCCGGATGCAGCGCTTCTCCTGTGAAGGCACCGGGCAAAAGCTGTTCGGGTGTTGCGGCCTCCGGGGATGCAGATCCCCTGTCCATCCAAAGCGTAGCGCCCGTTGCTAGTTCCGCCAAAACCTGCCTGCACGCGCCGCAGGGCGAGCCTTCGGGGTCTTTTGTACAGGTCAAATAAAGGGCGTTGGCAGGGGCGGCTCCCCAGGTGATGGCGGTGCCTATGGCATTTCTCTCAGCGCACAGAATGCGCGTCCAGTCGCTGTGCTCCACATTGACACCGGGCAGCAATCCGTATGCGGTGACGAGCACGCAGCCAACCGGAAAGTCGGATTCCGGCACATAGGCGCGCGTTGCGATGTCGCGGGCCAGCGCAATCCCATCGACCTCGTCGTCCGGTGGCATTCCGGGCAGAAACGGGTCGAGGCAGTCGCAGGGGATTGGAAGCGCTTCGAGGTTTGTCGCGATAAAAGCATCATCGGCGACCTTGTCGAACGCCGTGGGCAGGGCGTGGAGGAAGGCTTCGGCTTCTGGCAGCAGCGGATGATTGCCCACTACTGCTACCACATCGCGCCGCCCGGCAGCGACCGCTGTGCTGTATGCATTGACGAGCGCCGGGATCAGCAACGAATACGAGGCATTCTCGACGCGCACGCCCGGCACCCACGTCCCGTCCGACAGCAACACCACCACGGCCTCGTGCCGCCCGGAGTAGGGCACATAGGCCCGTTCCTTCACGGCCTGCGCTTCGGCGCGCAGAGCAGCGAGGGTGGTATCATTGGCAGGTGGTGGCATGGGCGCAACTCCCTGGGAACACAGAACGTGCAGCTACTATTGCAGCCGTCACATATATGTTTCCCAAAGTAAGTGGGCAGACAAAGAATCCTCTGCGAAGGGGATTGCATCCGTTTCGTGTGGGTTTTACTTTTTGAACCTACTGCCGGAGTGGCGGAATGGTAGACGCAACGGACTTAAAATCCGTTGGCCTTCGGGCCTGAAATCGGCCTAAATTGGCTCTAGGACACGTTTTCTTCGCTTAGCTCCATCGCTTTATAGCAATACTATAGCACAAACTGCTTTTGCGTAGGAAAGCTGTGCTGGTGAAAGAAGTTAGGTTAGCACTGGGCTCGCTTTGCGGCTGCCCAGATAGAGCAATATAAGCATAGTTTACTGTGCCGGACGTGTTGGCATAGTTATTCATCAACTCGCACGCAGAAAAGGCGATAAATCATAAACGAGGGGGTAGGGGGCGAAAGGCCAGGATGCCTCGGAAACTCAGTTCATCTTGAAATGAACGGTGCCTGTTTTGCGTGCAGGTAGCCGCAGCAAGGGCCGCCTATTTGAACCGTTTGTTCGGCATACGCTCTATATCAACTCCTTGGATAGGAGTTTCGAGTTCAAATCGTGGGGCCATAACCTTCTTGGGCAACTATGATGCACTAACCTGCGACAGCGACATCGCTTGCAATTGAATCACTCGTTACGTAAGTAGATCTTGCGATGGTCATGATTTTTTTTGATTTACCCCCGCGCATGAGCCGACTTAGCGGACCACAAGTCCGCTTCGTTCACCTCTTCAGTCCGCTTCGTTCACCTCTTCAGTCCGCTTCTTGCCAGTCAGCGACCCCGCACCCGCGTGCTGCTGCATGCACCTAATTCCTATCATCCATTATAAGAGGTTCGTTATGAGGTTTCTATCCTTTCTGATCAGCGTCGTGCTACTCGTCTCCTTGTCTACCGGATGTGGAGACCCCGCCCCAACGGCTGTCTCTGCATCGCCTGATGGCGACGTGCTAGCGGCCAGTAAGAAAGCTAACACATGGGGCCGCAGCAACGGGGCGGTAACGTTGCCCTTAAAGGCTGTTTTCTTTTCCGACGAAACAGGATTCACGCCCGACCCAACTTGCGGCGTCGCTCCTCCCTACTTTCGGGTCACGCAGGAAGGCTTCGGCGAGGCTACCCATCTCGGTCGCTTCACGTTTTATGCTACGTTCTGTGTTGACGCGACCGACGTGCTGGATGGAATGCTGACCGCCGGTGAGTCCATTCCTTATTTCGACGGTTTCGGAACGCTTACGGCTGCCAACGGCGATGAACTCTGGATCGAGTTAGCCGGGGAGATTCTGCCCGTTGACGATCCGGTCTTCGAGTACCAGTTTTCAGACCCGTTCGACGTCGTAGGGGGCACGGGGCGTTTCGACGGTGCGAGCGGAAGTGGCGTCACGAACAGCTTCGTCGATACGGATATATCACGGACGCAGCACGAGTGGTCCGGTGTGCTGACCCTCCCCAGAGGGAAATAGAACGATTCGTCGATTTTTGGGACGCTCGCTAGCATGATAACGACCCTGAACGAGGCCCCGTCTACTCCTTCGTAGGCGGGGCTCCCAAACTCCTTCCTGTCATGAAACCCGTTCGCTCTACGCCCAGGCCGACTTGCCCTTCGTCTTGCAGGATCTCCACAACCCCTCGTCGAAGATCGGCATTACGCAGAATCAAGTCGGTGGCACCGCCACGATGGAACTCATGACGAGTGATAGCGATGGCGATCTGGCCGGGGCGCACGGGGCTCGGAGACGCTGAGCATGGTGGTCCGTGGTTTTGATGGACATGTGGGCATAGACCACGCTGAAAAGGCGATAAATCATAAACGAGGGGGTAGGGGGCAAAAGGTCAGGATGCCTCGGAAACTCAGTTCATGCCGAGTTGAATGATCCCTGTTTTACATGAAAAGAGCCGCTACCGTCGGGTGTTGATGACGATAGCGGCTCCTGCGTTTTGCTAGACGTTATCCTACGGATTCGCTACGACTTCGGCGCTACCCGGTATCAGCGCGTTCCGTATGGCCCACAGCGTGCCGACACCATCGAAGGCAATGGCCGTGTGGATCGGTACGCCTGTGGCGACCTCCTCACAAACCAGCGTATCGAGATCGCAGGCATTGACCGTGCCACCTGTCACTATGCCGAAGATCTCGACGGCTGCCCAACTGGCCTCATCCAATTCCGAAATGTACAACCTACCGTCCGGGCCAAAGGCCAAATCAATGACGGAGGTGAAGCCCCCATCGAAGACCTTCGTGCATGCTGGGCTGACTTCGCAGTCGGCTCCCGATGTCCCCGGCTCTATACGCCATATATTGGATTCGTTGGTTGGAGCTGGGAAGCCTTTCAATTCGCCCACGTACATCGCACCGTCCGGGCCGACCGCGATACTGGTTGGTACGGCTTGGGCAGGGATCGCTGGGGCAGGGACGAAGCACAGCGGGTTCTCTGGGGGGCACCCAGCCAATTCATTGATGTTCGCCGTCGATACAACTTCATTCGGGAAAATGGCAACGACCTCGATGTGTCCCTGATTATCCACCCGAAGAAGAGTGTTGGCCCCGGCATCGGCAACGAGGGCCGTGCGACCTCCTAGCGATTCTACATCAAACGGATTAGAGTCCACGCCCATGCCATCGGGGTCGTTCGCCTCCTCGAAAGCGAATAGGTTGGCGATCAGCCTGTTCTGTCCCTGAGAGAGTCGGTAGAGTCCCTGCCCGGTGTCCATCACAGGATTCGTCCCTGCCCTTGTCGCCCACATCGTACTACGCCCGATGGGAGCGATGTCCGTGACGCCTGGCAGGGCGATCTCTGTGCCACCGTCAACATTGGCGACCCCTGCCCCAGCATCGGCGACGAGAACATCCCCGTTCGGTGCAGAACCAAGCCCAAACAGCGGGCTAGTGAAGTCGCCCGGAGTCGATGGGGGCCCCTTTTTCGCAAGAACCTGAGTACCCTGAAAAAGGAATCGGGGGGTTACGTAGTCACCGGTTATGTAGCTATGGGCTACGTCGTCTACGCTCTTGTTTTCGACAACTGGGGTCTCATCCAGCCCCGAGGTAAGATTTTCTTCTGCACATCCTATCATTACGATGGACACAACAAGTGCAAGTACAATGTTGGCTCTGTAGTTCATGGGACATTCTCCTACTTTATGAATGATGATTAAGCAGCTACTTACTTTAAACATTGTACATATTTGGGTGGGATTTTACAAAAGATAGTTCCGGCTAATTTAGGGTAGGATGTTTGGATTACATGCAGGGAGCCGCAGCAAGGGTCACCCATCTGAACCGCTTGTTCGGTCAGGCAGTGGTGCTTATCGTACCTCAAACGACACGAAACCAAGCAACCCGGCCCTCAATGAACTACTCTCCCTTCCAGACGATACAGGCAACAGAATCCCGATGCTTCAAGCTCACCCCCTCCATGCTCACGTTTCTGTGGGATGACTGCAAGCGCTGCTTCTGGCTTCAAGCACGAGAGCGCATCTATAGGCCGAGAACCCCGTTCCCGTCCGTCTTCACGAAGTACCACGAGATCCTGCAACAGCACTTCGAGGGCAGGCGTCCTTCTTCCATATCGCCTACTCTGCCGAGAGGGCGTATCTACTCCAGTGAGGCATGGGTCAAGTCGGCTCCGCTAGACCTGCCCGGTCTTATACCTGTTTCCTGAAAGGTCGTATCGACCATCTCATGCAGTTTAACAATGGGGGGTGGGGTATCATCGACTACAAGACCACGAAAACGCGAGAGGTCAACGTAGCCAAGTATGCGCGGCAACTCCATGCCTACGCCTGGGCACTGGAGCAGGCCGCTCAGCATTCGTTTCACGTCGCGCCTGTAACACGGATGGGGCTGCTGTGCCTTGAGCCAGTCGATCTGCTGTCGTTCACGCTGGACAAGGCTGCGCGTGTCGAACTGCGCCCCGAGTGGATCGAAGTAGAGCGAGACGATGCAGCTTTCAGGCGCTTCCTAGTTGAAGTCGTGGAGCTCTCAGCCAAGATGACCCACCCGAGCAGCCACGGGTGCTCCCACTGCGAGTACATCACACGCCTTCGCAGGCATGACGAGAAGATGCAAGAGCCGGAGTGGCCCTTCTAATAGAGGCAGAGAAGAACCACTGGGTCCAGTCAGCAAAAGCCCCCCCCAGACGATAGGACGGGGCTCTTTTTACGCTCATCCACCCTCACTGGATTTCATGCCGGGTCCAGTCCATTTTATGGGCCATGCTTGCTGGGTAGAGGAGCCAATGAGCGAGAGAAAGAGAAGAGTGACGAAGTTCATAACAGCCTCACATGACAGGTGGTAGAATAGGGCCTTCCCTTTTTCATGCGTAGGAGCACTCAAGATTGGAACATGCATGGGAATCGCTTAGCCACCTGGATGGGCAACACCGCCGCTCCGTAGGCCGGGGTAGCTGTCGCCTTATAACTGGGATGTGGATTGATACCTGTTTTGGCTTTCGCTCAAAAACCCACTTTTTGCGTCGTATGCCAGCATATCGACCCTGATATATAAAGAAATTTGTTGGCTTTTACTCCCAACAAAATCACGGACAAGGTCTTATCAAGCAATCTTGATGCAATGACTTATCCTTCAATCTCCGACAGAGAACTTGACGTCAAGGTCAACTGAATGGTACATAATTTTATTGTTACCTGTTTTCAGCGCAACTCGTTTGCGCTTCGGTTTTCTGTTATTGTTGTAGAACTCAAGTGAGTAGCGGCTATGTTGCTTGATGAGCGATGGCATGTGCATCTGTGGTTTAGATGCACAGCCTTCTCACGCTTATAGCAATTTTATAGCAGTATTATAGCAATGGAAGCAGAGGACATCGGTATCAAGCACACAAAGAATCCTCTGCGAAGGGGATTGCATCCGTTTCGTGTGGGTTTTACTTTTTGAACCTACTGCCGGAGTGGCGGAATGGTAGACGCAACGGACTTAAAATCCGTTGGCCTTCGGGCCGTGCGGGTTCGAGTCCCGCCTCCGGTACCACCTCAAAAACGCCCCGTGCATCACGTATGGGACGTTTTGTGCAAAATGTGATTTTGACAGAAAGGGCGTGCGCGAAAAGGTGCTCCAACAATAGTCCAACAAAAATGCTGATTTTGTCCCTACTCGTGCATTCTATTTTAAAGCCTCCACGGCTGCGTCAGGAACGAAATCAGGAGCCAGGTGCGCATACACCATCGTCGTCGAGACATCGGTGTGCCCGAGCCATTTGCTGACGATGTAGATCGAAACGCCGCCCATCACCGCCCAGCTCGCAAACGTATGCCGTAGCGTGTGAAAGCTGACGTCGTCGAACCCGGCCGACACGGCGTACCCCTTAAACCGGTGGCTGCACCAGTAGCGGTCCATGCCTTTGCCTTCGGGGCCCAGAAACAGGTAGGATCCCTTCGACGGGCTGGTGCCGAAGCGGCCCATGTGCCGACGCTCCATCTCCGAGAGTACGCGGCCGGCCGCCGGGAATATGGGCACCGGCCTGGTCTTGCCGCCCTTGCCGGTTACCCGCATGCGTCCGGACGATCGGTCGAGGTGACCCCACGTGAGGCCGCAGACTTCAGAGAGACGCAGGCCGGAGTTGACCGTGAAGCGCACGGCCATCTCGAAATCCGCAGGGTCCTCGGCCTTGTCGATGGTGGTTTGCAGGTGCCGGTAGTTTTCTCTGGTGAGGAATACCGGAATGCGGTCCTGCTTCTTGGGCTTCTTGACCTCGCGAAGTGGATTCTCTTTGATGTGACCCTCCCGCACGAGCCAGCGACAGAACACACCCAGACGCCTGTGGTAGCCCCGCTGCGTCTCTGGCGAGGGCGGCCGCCGTACGACCTTGCGAAGATCCCCCGCTTCGATCGACGAGGCGAGTATGCCGGCAGGCAGCATCTTCATCACCATATTCAGGAAACGCTCGTAGTCCGACTGCGTGGCCTGCCGCAGGTGAGAGCGGCTTTTCAGGAAGGCCTCGACGGCCCGCTCGATGGTGAGCACGCCTGGCTGAAAGCGGTCTTTTGATGGGTCGAAATTGCCCGATTCGTAAGCCGAGAAGAGCGAATTATAACGGCGCTGGGCAATGGTTTTCTTATCGGTACCGAGGGCGTGCCAGTGCCGGCGCTGCGTCTCGGCGTTGTAGAACACCGCCGAGTAGCGGCCTTTGTGCTTGACGAGCTTGGGCGTGCGCTTGTGGAGGGGCACGGTCTGGTACCAGGAAATTATTTAAAAAATACGCCTACGTCGCCTAAGAATACTCACCCGAGGCTGCAATGTCACGCATGATCTGGCGGACCTGGGCCAGGGAGTAGCGGGCGGTCCTGCCGATCATGCCGTGGGGCACCTCGCCAGCAGCGCGCATCTTGTAGAGCGTCTTGCGGTGTACGCCGATGAGCTGCGCCGCCTCGGCCTCGCTGATCACCATGTCGTCGCCGAGGTGGATCGCCATCAGCTCAGCGCGCAGCCTGTTCACCATGCGCTCTTCCAGGGCCTGAAGATCTTCGCTGCTCATTGTGATTTCGCTATGTTGGGCGGGGCGGGTCATATTATCGTGCGTACATGCCTGTTTTTAAACAACATCTTTACGACAGTGCCTGTGACTCAGGAAGGGGCTGCACATATAAATAGGGTAGTAGGAGTATCCATTCGTACGTATACAGGCGCATCCCATGAACACGCACGAACAGAAAGGCAACGTAGAGCAGCTGCAACGTCGCATCTCGAAGCTCAGAGACATAGAGCATTTGCTTAATCAGCTCGCCGGGCCAAAAAAGGCCGATGGATCCATCGGAGATGAGCTGCCCCCCGAACTCCAGAAAGCGCTCAGCGAGGTGCATGACGAAATCACCCGAAGCCTTGCAGACAAAGCAGCCAGAGAGCAAGCCTCTTCCTCTCATAGCTGATTGCGGTGGGGCGGGTGCGCTCAGTGCATCTCGAACCACACACGTCATCATGTTACGCGACCGTAATGGATTGCCAGTGCATACATGCTGCACATGTGGTGCTAGGAATCCCCCGTAGCTAGGCGCTGTAGGCTTTTGCAATAACCATCCCCTCATTGTCATACGGTAGTAAGCCATGGATTTCGCTGAAGATCTTCAGGTGCGCTCGACAACATCTCTTCGCCGTACCCTCTCTCACGTCTTGTACCTCTGCGAGACACTCCAGAAGTACAAGGGCCCGGTCCGCTTGAAACAGCAGATGGAAGCGTACAAGAACCGGATCCTCGAAGAGTTGGAAACGCGCCGTAGTCTAGTCGAATAAGCTTCCTGGTAGGGGCGTGATGATTAGAGGTTGAGTTCGAGACCGCAGATCGGCTCCGGGAAGGGGTCGGTCTTGATGCGCAGCTTTACCAGCTCCTCCGACTGCATGAAGGCGTTGGCAGCATGGATGATGGCTGCGATGCGCGCCTGGCCAGAGAGTCGGACGAGGTTTTGCTTCCGGCTCATCGCATCATCGAGTAGTAATTGGCGGAGCAGATAACTCGGATCACGCTTGCTCGTAAAGCCGATACCCGTGGCCACCTGCTCGGTAAACTGACCGATGCGCGCAGTCTGTACGCTGCCATGCCGGGCGAAGGCCCAGTAGATGAAGCACATGTAGCTCGCCGGCACCATACCACTGAAATCCTTCGCGTGGCGGAATGCATGGGTCACCATCGCCTCAATCTCGGGATACCCCGAAGCAATGCGGATGACGTCGCCGTTCTCGATCGAGCCGTGGAGCGCCCTGCGGAGGTTGCCGGACTCCCAGTTGAACACCAGCTTGCACATCGCGGCCATGACGCTGGCATTCTTGTAGCCCTCGACCGCCAGGGTGTCGGCGGCCGATCGCTTCTTGCCATAGTCGATTACTTGAAATACATCGGGTGCGAGGCCGCGGGCTACCAGCATCGTTTGCGCCGTACCCGATTTGACGATAGCACCGAGGCGGTGCTGGCCGTTGACGAGTCTGCCGGAGGTGTCGAAGGCAATGGCGTCACTGGTAACGAGCCAGCGGCCCTCCGTCATGAGCTGAGCGTACCGGTTAACGAGGCGCGTCTGGCGAGGCCGGTTGTGTGTGTTCTTCTCCAGCCAGGCGCTGGCCAGGGTGGGCGTCACTGCCTCAAAGGTGGCGGTTGGGCCACCGGAAACAGCCGCGTGCCCATTGCTGGGCCGTGGTGTACCGGAGGGGTGATCGTGCACTGGCATCCCGGTTGAAATCATATGGATCATCGCGCTATGCGACCGAACGAAATGCTGGCGGATATCTTCTGCCTGCTCCTAGCCCAACGGCATTTGCTTTTCCCGGCCGGGTTTCTTCCAGTGGGCTTCCCGGCATGTGCCATCTAAGCAGCTACGGGTAAATTTTGTGGTGTTTTGAAGCTCGTATTCAAGCCATGCTGTCGTAGATTCCAGGGGTACTCCTTCGATCAGCCCGCCTCCGACGATGAAATTCATCTCTCCGCTCAACGACGAAACCCAATCGC
>DATGCC010000951.1:0-9234 GCA_035312345.1 Rhodothermales bacterium | reverse complement strand
AAAACACCTGCGGTTTGCGAACAATAGCGCGCCCGACGGCCACCCGCTGGCGCTGGCCTCCAGAGAGCTGCTTGGGTTTCCGTTCCAGAATAGGCTCAATGCCTAATATTTCAGCAGCCTGCTTAACACGCTTCTCTATTTCCTCGCGAGAGTATTTGCGCAGCTTCAACCCGAATGCCATGTTATCGAAGACCGTCATATGCGGATACAACGCATAATTCTGGAAAACCATAGCGATATCACGGTCTTTAGGCGGTATGTCATTAACCACCCTATCCCCTATCCGAAGCGTGCCCTTCGTAATGGATTCCAGGCCCGCAATCATTCGGAGGGTTGTGCTTTTGCCACACCCTGATGGGCCTACTAGCACCACAAACTCACCATCATAGATTTCGAAGCTCGCATCATGTACGGCCACGAAATCGTTATCGTAGATCTTCTGAATGTGTTCAAGCTGAACCCGCGCCATTTTCACCTGTGTATTTTGCTGGTCGATCGTCGCCCGAACTGCAACGTACTTCCGCTATTCCTGTTCTGGAGTTCGGGATTCAACAGGAATCGGGAGAACAAACCAATGATACGTACGGGAGCGCTACTTGTGCAAAACCAAAGTGGCTCCTAAATAATTGTATAATACAGAGCTATCCACCCCATATATTTTAAATGTTACACGCGCCATGTCTTATTTCTTTACCATTTCTTGCGATTCTGACTGATTGTATATTCTATATTGTATCAGCGCACGTTCCTACCCGATCACTAGTTTCACGCAGATTATGCCGCATGAGAAATCGAAGGTCACGATTTATGATGTCGCTGACCGCGCAGGCGTTGCCATTTCTACGGTATCGCGGGTCCTGAATGAATCAACCGATGTGTCGGAGCAAACGCGAGAGCGAGTGCTGGAGGCTATCGAAGAGCTCCAATTCCGACCTGATCGGGTTGCCAAATCGCTCGCCCAGCAACGCACACGGGCCATTGCCATAGCCATTCCCACCTTCACAACCCCGTTTCACAACGAATTGCTGAAAGGGGTAAGAAGCAGCCTTCGCAATTCGGATAGTGACTTGTTATTGTTTGACTTGGGCTCCGAATCGCCTCATGCTCGCCTTATGGATATGCTCAAGCGCGGGACGGTGGATGGGCTGTTGCTGGCAGGTGTTCCTGTGGATGAGGAGTTAACCCATGAACTGAAAGCCCTTCGCTCCCCGGTAGTCCTTGTTGGTAACCACCACACCGACTTTGACTGTTACTACTGGGACAATGCCTCGGGAGCCACCGTCGCAGTCCGGCATCTTATCGAAAAGGGACACACGCGCATTGGCATGATCCGAGCCTATACGGCTGGCTACCTCCAAACACAGCGCATTGCTGGCTATCGGCAGGCACTCCAAGAAGCCGGATTGCCTTTTGATGAGTCCATTGTATGTAGCGGCGTGACCGAGAAACACGCAGGATTCAGCGAAGAACATGGCTACGAAGCCATGCAGCGTTTGCTCGAAATTGATCCGCCCGTTACCGCCGTGCTGGCAAGTAGCGATGTGCAGGCAGTTGGGGCTTGGAAAGCTATTCATGATGCAGGCAAGCAAGTGCCGGAAGACTTTGCGCTGGTTGGATACGATGATATCAAGACAAGTAGATTCTTAAGGCTTTCAAGCGTAGATCAGGACATGGAAAATGTAGGTCATAAGGCAGCAGAGAGGTTATTATATTTAGTTCAACATGAAGGTCCTCACGAGCCCGTCGAGAATCTTGTTGTACCTCAGCTTCAGGTCCGCGAATCCAGTGATTACATTCGCTAAGTGATCCTTCATACATGACCTAATAAACAATCTTATTTATGAACGAAGAGCTACTCAAACATCAACTCAATCATACTATCCGGGAGACCCATTTTTCAGATCTGGGTGAACGCTACCAGGGCAAGGTCAGGGATACCTACCGCAAGGATGACCGGTTAGTCATCATTACAACCGATCGCATTTCCGCATTCGATCATATCCTCAAACAAACCATTCCCTTTAAAGGTCAGGTGCTCAACCAACTGGCGGCCTTCTTCTTCAAGGCCACGCGTGATATCGTACCTAATCACATTTTATCGGTACCTGATCCCAATGTCACTATAGCAAAGCACTGTAAGCCCTTTCCTCTGGAGTTTGTAATGCGGGGGTATCTGGCAGGGCATGCCTGGCGTGAGTACAAAGCGGGTAAAAGAGAATTGTGCGGCCAGCCTTTACCTGATGGGTTGCGCCAAAACAGTGCCCTCCCCGAACCCATTTTGACTCCTGCTACCAAAGCCGAAGAAGGACACGATGAGGATATAAGCCGAGAAGACGCTATTCGGCGGCGTATTATACATGCAGATACCTTCGATGAGCTAGAAAAATATGCCAAACAATTGTTCAAAAGAGGTACAGAGTTAGCCGCCAAACAAGGGCTTATATTAGTAGACACCAAATATGAATTTGGTCGAGATAAGAATGACATACTCACCTTGATTGATGAGGTACATACGCCCGATTCGTCGCGCTATTTTTATGCAGATACCTATTCAGATTTACTTAGAGACAACCAACCACAACGGCAGCTTTCAAAAGAATTTGTACGCGAATGGCTGATGACAAATGGTTTCATGGGCAAAGAGGGCCAACGACTTCCCGACTTACCCGACTCATTTAGAATAGAAATAGCTCGCAGGTATATCGAACTCTATGAATCAGTGACGGGCATAACTTTTCAACCTGAGTCTAGTCTGGACCCTATAGCTCGTGTGAAACGGGTTATTTACATGTTGCAATAACGGGTTTTAAACCTATTCATTTTCTGGCAACATGGTGCCTTCAATCCATCCCGTCGTTCCGTCTGCGAAGACCTCTCGCTTCCAGATGGGTACCTGCTTTTTCAAGGTGTCAATTAGAAATCGGCAGGCAGTAAAAGCTTCGGTTCGATGCGGCGTAGCAACACCTACTATAACACTTGCCTCACTCACCCCAACAACGCCTAAACGGTGCAGCAAACAAACCCGCTCTACTGGCCACTCGTCACAGGCCTTGTTGGCCAAGCGTTTCATTTCTTTTAAAGCCATGGCTGGATAACATTCATACTCCAGGCGAATCGTTTCTTGGTTTTCTGTCCACTGCCGTGTCACACCCACAAAGAGGTCAATCCCCCCTGCCGCAGCAGTCTGCAAAAAGCGGAAGGCTGCCTGGATGTCCAGGGGTTCGTATTGAATTTCAACCCATTGTTTGTTATTCTTCATTGCAATAACGGATTTATCCACCACTAACTGGAGTAATTAATGCAATTTCATCACCCTGAAAAAGGGGGACTGCTTCGCTGACATACACCTGATTCACAGCCAGACGGATCATAGAACGGTAGGGTGCCAACGCCGGGTACTGCTCAGATAACCGATCAAGTAGATCAGCACCATTCATCCCCTCCTCTATCACAACAGTAATGTGCGATTTTCCGAGTCGCTGCCGAAGTACGCTGAATAGCAAAACCTCTTGCTCCAAGGAGTTAGCATCCCTATTCATGACAACGACGAGACAAAATGCCTGCATTATCCAACACTTCGGCATATTGCACGACTCCTTCTTTGTCGATCACAAATGCAGCGCGCTTGGCAATTCGGTCGAGCTTCATTGGCGTGAAATCATGATCATATTTTGCGCCATATTTTTCACTCATGGTGCCATCATGGTCGCTCAGCAGCGGGAGTTGGAACTGGTTTACTTTCCTAAACTCACGCAAGGCAAAGGGAGAATCGGTCGAAATGCCGACAACAACCGTGTCTGCTGCTCCTCCAAAACTTTCTAGGTCGTTGCTGACCGTGTTCAATTCATCCGTACATACACTGGTGAATGCACCAGGAAAAAAGAGGAGAACAACATTTTTGTCACCTTGACAATCAGCGAGATGAAAGGGCTCTTCTTCGTCAGAGTAGAGTGTGAAATCGGGAGTGATACTGCCTACATGCAAAGCCATACAGGACGCAGGAAATGGAGTGAATGAGGAAATCAAGCAAATCGGATGACCTTGAGGGGTTCGATCCGTGATGCAAAGCGAGCTGGGATGTAGGCAGAAAGCGTACATAACAACAGCGCCACGACGGTTACCAAAACGAAGTCAAGCGGATTGAGTTCGATGGGTGCAGAACTCATGTAATAGGCATCTTCCGGCAGGGGAATTATTGCATAGCGCTGTTGGAGCAAGGCGAGGCTCAGCGCCAACCCCAATCCCAATCCGGTGCCGACCGTGCCAATCAAAAGACCCAGCCACAAAAACAGCCTGCGAAGGATTTTACGAGAAGCCCCCATGCTGGCGAGCACTCCTACCTCTCGGGATTTCTCCAGGATGATCATCAACAGGGTGCCGACGATGTTAAAGGCGGCCACGATGATGATGACACCAATCACGAGAGGGATAATCGACTCCTGCAGATTAACCCAGGCAAAGAGTCCTCTGAACACCTGATAAATGGTGCGGGCCATGATAGGAAACCCGAAGGTGTCAGCAATTTCTGTAGCGACCAACTCTGCAGTCTGCACATCCTGCAAGGTCAGGTCGATTCGCGTGACCTGATCCGGCCCGTATTGAAGCAAGTCGCGGGCCTGATCGATGTGGGTAAAGACGTAGAGTTCGTCGAAATTAGCCAGGTCGGTTTCGTAAATGCCCGCTACCCTAAACTGCTTGACGCGCGGTCTTCCTCCCGTCAACGTATTGCCCCCCTCCCCTTGCAAGCCTCGCATGGAGAAGGCTGTCACGCGATCTCCCGGCACCAAACCAAGCTGTGTTGCGAGCTTTTGACCAACCACCACCCCAGGCTGGCCGCTACTGTCCGCTCCCAGATCAGCGGTCCCTGTGACGATCTGATCATCCAGATACGGCGGCAACTGCTCCGTGCCCCAAATGGCAATGCCGTCGATCTCCGTCGAAGATCGACGGAGAAGAGCAAACTCGGTGATGACCGCAGTCGCATCAACCACATCAGGACGTATCGACAGTTCACGTTCCAGATGTGCTGCATCATCAAGGGGGGCATCGAGGTAGCTCTCTACCTGCACATGAGCACCAAAACCCACGATCTTGGCTTCGATTTCCCGACTGAATCCCCGCACAATGGAGAGCGCGAGCAGTAAGGCTGCAACGCCGACGGCCACCCCTCCAATAGCAACAATGGTGATGAAGCGCAGAAAACGACGCCCTTCCTCACGGCCCTGTGCACCGAGCAAGTAACGGAGAGCGACGAAACGTTCGAAGCTAGCAGCCAACGGGAAAGGCAGGATCGGGTGGCAAAAACGGGGATGGCCATGGCGACACGCACACCACCCTTAAAAAGATCCTGGATACAACAGTACGTACGCAGGGGGGGTTAGATATGGGGCTCTGGCACGATGGGATGAACGAAGTGATAAGGCGGCCACGGCCCCGTGCAAAGGAAATGCAGATTTTTATACGTCTCCCTCAAGCGATGCACCACAGCCTGCATCTCAGATAGGCGGCTGCGCTCAACCAGATAGGACGCCTTGAGTACGGTCCCCGTCTGCGATTCTACGTGAGCTTGGTACTCAGAGGCATGGGCCACGAGGGAACGATTGAGGATTTCGCCCAGGCTTTCATCGCGGCGGCGGAGTGCATCGCGCTGCATCTCGGCAGCCTTGCGTGCGATTTCGAATGTATGTCCATTTTTCTCGCTCGCCAGCAGATCGGGATGAGGAATACCGTCATTCTCTGTTTCTGCTGGTACAACAGGCGGTTCTACCATGCGGAGCACCCGCAACCCCAGTTCCACACAACCTCGAACCCGCTCCAACTCTTCCAGGTACTGGTATTGTTGGACCTGAAGCTGATGGAGCACCTCGTTTGCACTTTCAAAAACAGTAGCAAATCGGGCAGGCAGCACGGCATGCTTCGTCATGAGTGATTCCACCACGCGCTCATGCTGCCATAACCGCTGAGGGGCCGGCGCGAAGTCGGGTTGGTCCGTCTCGCTTACCACCGCGCTGATACCTTGATGACACAGCGTGGTGACGGGAGCCAGATCAACACCCCGCACCGATGCTGGTAGGGAAGCATGTTGATCACAGATGGCATACAGATAGATCATTACGGTCAGTCAGATGTCGATAAGCTAGTGGATACTTCAAGCACAGGCGATATCGGCCCCACCACATCGACTTGAAAGCCCAGATCCTCATAATCGCGGTAGAGGGCTTCCAGATCGGTGTGGAAATCAAACTCTTTGTCTTGGTGAATTAGGTAGGTCGCGTCGAAAATGCCTTCGCCTTTGTCTTCATCCGAGTTTCGATCAGGCGTGCCGAGACGAGCTTCGTCGGCATAGGTAAGGAGTTGTTCGTGCACCTCACTAGTGCAGCGATCGGTGGTCTGTGCGATTTCATCCTGGATGGTGGAAACCATGCGTTTTTTGATAGCCGCTGCTTCGCCTTTCGGCTTGCTTTTGATCTCCGCCATGATGCCCTGCACCGTTTCGCTCCGCTCCATAATGCGCTGATGTAGCCGTTCTCGGTTGCGATAGACGCGAACAGTCCACTCATTGCGTCCTACGGTGCGCCCAACGATGTCCGTACTCTGCGTCAACTCTAGTAGATGCTGGACTTGATCTAACGAACCGTAGACACGCCCGAAAGGCAACGCCAGAAAGCCAGGTATAGACCGGCAGGATTCTACCAATCCATTGTGCATGAGGTGGGCTGCTTCGCTCCACTGCTCATCCTGCAGGTTTTCAACCAGTGCTTCGGCTCCAAACGTAGCAGGATCCACGGCACTGGCAACAGCCGAAAGGTCTCCATGAATATAGACAAATAGCGGGAATTCAGGATCGACCCCGGTATTAGGAAGATGTGATTCATCTACGTCAGAATTGCTTGGGAAAACACCATATACGTAGTACGCTCCTCTTTCCCCAGCACCATCTTCTGCTTTCAGATCGCCTTCCTCCAGCGTCATCTCTTCATGAGCATCGGTGGCTTCGACTTCGTGGGAAGCTCCGTCCCCAACTTCATCAAGTTCAGCAGCTTCCATCGAGAAGCCAGCCAGGAAGCTGATCGGCGTTCCATCGGCGATAGGTTCAGCGCTTGAGCCGTCGCCGGAGCTTTCGCCAGGCTCCATCACGACGTCCTGCGGAAAAAAATCAGGGTCGGCTCCTAACTCCTCGGATGCTTCCGTCACCGATTCGAAGGGTTCTGAAGGAGATGTTCCTTCGCTGTCCACCTCGTCTTCATCCTGCCAAAAGTGCATATCAATGAGCGGTGCGCTTCCCTCGTCGTCCAGCAGATCCCTAACTACCTCAGTGGGCTCTGCTGCTTCAATAACCTCCTCTTCCTGATCTGTTGGAGTTTCTTCTGCTCGAGTTTCCTCGGCCTCATCTTGAGCCTCAACCATTTCCTGAGCTTCCTCGTCGTGAGGTTCTACTTCATACGGCTCAACTTCTGGATCCTCTGGTGATTCAGCGCTACCTACTTCGTCCTGAATTTCTGCAATGGCTTCTTCCAGCATATCGGCCAACAAGCGGTCCTTAAAGGCCTGTTTGATCCGGCCCAGTGCGTCTTGATCGGCTGACACATCCTGCATTGCCTCTTCGACGACGCGCTCGGTATCTTCTAGCTCTAGATGCACCTCTTCGAGCGCCTGCTGAACCATCCGCGCAATCAGTTGCTTTTTCAGCGCTGATCGTGCAGCAGCAAGAGGGGCCTCCCAGTCTGCTTCCTCTTCGAGCGCCTGCCGTGCTACCTCCTCGGCGTCTTCGAACGACGATTGCACCTCCTCAATCATTTGCTGATAGAGGCGGCCCTTGAGCGTTTCCTTGGCCCGGGCAAGGGATCCATTGTTGCCCTCTTTGAGCAACCTGCCGACGTTTTTTTCGGCTTCGTCCTGGTGGTTTTCTTGCGAAGTGCCCATCCCGATGTTGACTGTTTGGTGGTAGAGGAAGCAGCGGGGAATGCTCCCTGTATCGGCGCAGCGGTTGCGGCACTTTAGTGTCTGGGTAGAAAGCCCGCGCAGCAGCACAGGGGAGAGAACAACGTCCGGCTTCTATTAGTAAGGGGAAAGACCTGGTTTTGTGACATTTGCAATAACGGACAACTTACCCGAACATAGACTCGCATGAACAACGCCATTTTCCAAACACCCCCGCCCGTCAACGAGCCCGTGCGCACCTACGCCCCGGGCAGCACCCATCGGAACGCTTTGCTCAATCGCTTGCGCGAGATGAAGCAGGAAGAGGTTCAGATTCCTGCTTTCATTGGCGGTGAGGAAATACATACCGGCAAGAGCCGCACCATTCACCCCCCCCACGAACGTCAGCATACGCTGGGTACCGTCCACTATGGCGGTGCCGACGACGTAGCCCGCGCTATCGAAACCGCTACCGAAGCCCGTCATGACTGGGCACGGATGCCGTGGACCGACCGTGCGGCTATCTTTCTCCGTGCTGCTGAATTGCTGGCGGGTCCCTGGCGCGACACGCTCAATGCTGCAACCATGCTGGGGCAAAGCAAAAACGTATACCAAGCTGAGATCGACGCGGCCTGCGAGTTGATCGACTTCCTGCGCTTCAACGTGCGTTATATGGAGCAAATCTACCACGACCAGCCTATCTCATCGCCGGGCATCTGGAACCGTACGGAGTACCGCCCGCTCGAAGGCTTCATCTTCGCCGTCACACCCTTCAACTTTACGGCAATCCAGGGTAACCTGCCGCTGGCTCCTGCGCTCATGGGCAACACAGTGCTTTGGAAACCAGCCACCTCGTCGGTGTATTCGGCCTACTTTACGTACAAATTGCTGGAAGAAGCGGGCCTCCCTCCTGGCGTCATCAACATGCTTCCCGGTAGCGGTCCTGACATCGGCAACCCCACGTTTGCATCGCCGCACCTGGCCGGGTTGCATTTCACAGGATCGACGGGCACGTTCCAGCACATGTGGCGCACCATCGGGCAAAACATTGCCAACTATCGGACCTATCCGCGCATTGTGGGTGAAACGGGTGGGAAGGATTTCATCATTGCACATCCGTCGGCTCCGGTAAAGACGGTGGCCACAGCCATCGTGCGAGGAGCTTTCGAGTACCAGGGCCAGAAATGCTCGGCGGCGTCGCGGGTGTACCTGCCGGCTTCCCGCTGGGGTGCCCTCAAAAATGAGATGCTCGACCAGCTCTCGGAAATCAAGATGGGCACGGTCGAAGATCCGAGCAACTTCGTCAACGCCGTC
>DATGCC010000950.1:0-5837 GCA_035312345.1 Rhodothermales bacterium | reverse complement strand
TTATCAGTTGGTGCTCTGGCATCGCCACGAGCAAGGGCTGTCGTTGCGTCGGGGGCTAAAAGCTTATATTAAAGCCGTTTAGCATTTATGACCACCCCTCAATTAGCCTTATGTGTTCTATCGTCTGCCTCCTATGGCCGGAGCTGGCTACCGCTCAGATCCCTACAGGTGGCCTCGAACTCTGGCTCCGCGCTGACGCGGACGTAACGACAGACGAATCTGGCTATGTATCGCAGTGGGTTGATCAAAGCAGCAATGGTTTCCTCGCCACCCAATCGGCGGCTGCTAACCGCCCCTTGCTCGTAATGAGCGGACTGAATAGCCTACCCGTGCTGCGCTTCGACCACACCGATGATTACATGACCCTGGGCGATATCCTTGATCCCGTCTTTGCGGGTGCTGGTAAGCAGTTCTCTCTGTTCGCCGTAGTCCTTCTCGCACCAGTCATGTCCGATGCTGGCTACTCGATTCTGGGCAAATATGGAGCATGTGGCGAAAATCATCGCCAGTTCAAAATGGGTATGCGTGATCAAGTTATGAATATGACTACCGTCACTCCGAATGGTGCTTCGTTTTACAATGTGAGAGGTACAACTTCGCTAGCACACATACCGAGCATGGTTACCTATCAGTATGACGGCACCCAGTCTGGAGGTGGTGGGCTGGATCGTTTTATGTTTCAGATCAACGGAGCGCCCGAAACGGTTACCCTTTTTGCTACAGGCGGAGCTCTATTTAATTTGCAGGATGTCACCGCACAACTGGGCATAGGGGGATGGGTTGGGACCGATGGCACATCGTGCGGGGATCGCTTTAGTGAGGATATCGCCGAGATACTGCTCTACAACACGTTGCTAGACCAGAATGACCGTTTGCAAGTCGAAGACTACCTCGCTACTAAGTATGGCATAACCTTGCTCCCCGTCGAACTCACCGCCTTCAACACTGTCCTCGACGGACGCACCGCCCTGCTCACATGGACCACCGCCAGCGAAACCAACAACGCGGGCTTTGTGGTTATGCAACAGGCAGAAGGCCGTGGACAAAACCCCCGTAGCTGGCAGAAGGTCGGCTGGGTGGACGGACATGGCACCACCGAGGTCGAACAAACCTACCATTTCCAGATCGACGACCTCTCACCCGGTAGCCACCGCTTCCGTCTCAAGCAAATCGACTATGACGGCACCTTCGCCTACAGCCCCGAAATGGAGGTGGCGATAGACCTGCCCGCCGCCTTCCTGCTCACCGCCCCCTACCCCAACCCTTCCACTGACCACCTTTACTTTAGCCTGATGGTCAAACGAACGCAGCACGTACAGGTTGTGCTTTTCAACATGCTGGGCCGGCAGGTAGCGACAATCTACCGAGGCATGCTCGCAGCAGAGACTGCACGGTCGTTTTCGGTAGTGTCGGCGAGCTTGCCGCCAGGCCTGTACGTGCTGCGTGTCGAGGGCGAGCATTTCATCGCAACCCATCCGGTCACGATTGTGCGATGAGCAAGCATTTCTGAGGAGGTCTTCCCCTTATCTCTACCTGTCCGGTCTCACGCCCCACGCACAATGTCCATGATACGCTCGAAGTCTTCAGCAGCGAGGATGCCCTGCATACGAAGCTTGTCGAGGGCTTTTTGCAGGGCAGCGAGGTCGGTGCCTGCCGGCGTGCGCTCACCGGGCCAGGGGTCGTCTACTTCGGGCTGGGTCATGGGCCGCATCATGGCCTCATGCAGAAAGCGGTAGATAAACTCCGATGCCTTCGGCTTGCCCGAGCAATCCAGTTCCAGATCGAACGTGGCGCGGCCCCGGTTGACTTCGAGCAGGATCTTGGCTCCTTTCAGCAGGCTCCGCTTTTTATCCACACGTACGAGGTCTTCGTAGCGAACGACTTGCGGGTGCTGAAGGTCGTTGTTCTGAAAAATAAACCGGTTGATGGCGAAGACGGCCCCATCCTTCGCATTGCCCATCAGCGTGGCATCGTAGAGCGCCACAACCTCGTCCGGCTTCATTTCACCGGCATAATCGCCCAATGCGTTTTGCACCAGTTGCTCAGGGATGTTGGGTGCGACGTACAGCCCCATCTGCGGGGCATGCGGCAGCAGTTCGTGGATGAGGTCTTTCATGGTGGGTTGCAGGTTGGCAGGTTTATTGGTTTCAGGTTTCTCTTTGGCAACCGAACCTGTAACCTGAAGCCGAGCAAAGCGAGGCAACCTGAAAACCTGTAACCAGCCTTACGGCATGAGCGCCATCGGGCCGCCTTGCTCGAAGAAGAGTTGCGTGATCTCGCGGACGCCGGGGACGAAGCCGATGATGAGCAACAGCACCGCGCAGGCAATGATGACGGCAGCAGAGCTGGTCGGGACGGTGAACGTTGCCTTTTTGACTTCCTCGGCCTGATCATCAGGCGACTTCATCCAGAAGACGAAGAGGATACGCAGATAGTAATAGGCAGATAGCACACTCGCCAGCACGCCAATGATCGCCAGCCATGTCAGTCCTGCTTCGATGGCGGGTGCAAAAACGGCGACTTTGCCAAAGAATCCACCCAGCGGCGGGAAACCCGTGAGGCTGAACATGAAGACGCCCATGGCCACACCCAACAATGGCTTGCGGAAACCGATGCCGGAGAGCGAGTCGAGCGTCTGTCGGCTGCCTTCTTTGTCGTCCCATTCCAGCAACGCCATCACGCCAAATGCGCCAATGTTCATCAGCGAGTAGATCAGCAGATAGTAGAGCGCGCCGGAATAGCCATCTGCCGTGCCGGCGGCCAGCCCGACCAGCACGTAGCCCGCATGAGCGATGGACGAGTAGGCCAGCATCCGCTTGACGTTGTTCTGCGCCAGCGCCAGCACATTGCCCAGCACCATCGTCGCCACCGCAATGACGGCCAACACGAGGCTCCACCGCTCCGGCGGCAACGCGTAGAACAGCACCAGAATCAGCGACGCAAACGCCGAGGCTTTCGATGCCGTGGACATGTAGCCCGTCAGCGGTGTAGGAGCGCCCTGGTAGACATCCGGCGTCCACATGTGAAAAGGCACGGCGCTGACTTTGAAAAGAAAGCCGATCAGAAATAGCGCCACGCCTGCCCAGAACATCATGGCCGTATCGCGGGCGGCCAGCCCTTCGGCCATCTCGGGCAGATACATTGTGCCCGACGCACCGTAGAGTAGTGCGATGCCATAGAGGAAAAAGCCTGTGGAGAACGCACCGAGCAGGAAGTATTTGAGCGCACTTTCAATAGCGCCTTCGTCGTCGCGTACCAGCCCGGTGAGGATGTAGAGACAGACCGACATCGTCTCTAGCCCCACGAAGATGCTGATCAGGTTGTTGGCCGTGCCGAGCAGGATCATTCCCGCCGTTGCAAACAAAATCAGCGCATAGACCTCGCCGTAGCCATGTTCAATCTTGCGCAGGTACGGCACCGCCAGCACAATGGTAAACAATCCGCTACCCACCACAACCAGGTTGATGAACGACGCAAAGCCATTCACCCGGATCAGATCGTAGAATGCGGTCGTCGGGACAGAGCTAAGATGGAACACTTCCCATACGAGCGCCACGCCGAGCGCCGCTGCGGCCACCCACGGCAGTTCGCGGGCATCGTTGCGGAACGCATCCCACACCACCAGCACCAGTCCGACCAGCACCAGCAGCGCCAACGAGAAGCCGCCTACCAGATCAGCCCCCAGCGTATCGTATGCCTGTGATAAATCTATCATTGGTTTCAAGTTCTTGGTTGATCAGGTTCAGGGTTCGAGGTTCAAGGTTGGTGTGCTGCACCTTGAACCTCGAACCTTGAACCCGAAACCTATTTATACCCATGAAAAGTCTTCGATGGCTTCGGCGAGGCGCACATCCATCTCTGTCACCTTGTCGCCCGCGTCGTGCGTCGTCAGGGCGATGTCGATGGTGTTGTAGACGTTGTGCAGTTCGGGATGGTGGTTCATCTCCTCAGCGTAGAACGCCAGCCGCACAATGAAGCTGACGGCCGCCCGAAAATCTTTCACCTCGAACGTCTTTTTCAGCTTGTCGTCCTCGTGCGTCCAGCCCGGCAGTTCCTCCAGGGCTTCGGAAACTTCGGTGGCAGTCAGTGGCGTGCGTGACATGGTTTATTTTCGATGTTGGATTTTCGATTTGCGAAGAGACCCTGGACCAGCCTAAAATTGAAGAATCCATCCGCTGTAGAAAATCAGCCAGATAAGAGCATAGACTGGCAGCAGGATCGGGATGGCGTATTTGAAGAGGTAGCCCGCGAAGGACGGCGCGTCCACATTGTTGGCCTCGGCGATGGCTTTCACCATAAAGTTGGGCGCGTTGCCGATGTAGGACATCGCTCCGAAGAACACGGCGGCTACCGAAATGGCCTGCAAGAAATGCCACGATTGCGGATCCACGAGCGCCGGGTCAGCGAAGGCCTGCACATCAGAAGCCATGTTGACATCCACACCAAACTTGCCCATCGCGGCGGCGAGGAAGTTGAGGTAGGTCGGCGCGTTATCGAGAAAGGCCGAGAGCATGCCCGTGCCCCAGTAGAACGTCCCCACGCCCAGCGCGTCGGCGTTGTTGCTGGCGAAGGCGGCGATCAGATTGAGCGCGGGTACCATACAGGCAAAGATGCCGAGGAAGAGCCACGCCACCTCACGGATCGGCTCGAAGGTAAACTCATTGAGTTGCAGCGCCTCCTTGTTGCAGTACTTGTAGGCGACGTAGCACATCGAGAACATGATCACCTCGCGGATGCCGAAGGGCAGATGGTACGTGCCCACCAGGTCCAGCGGGGTCCCTTTCAGCGCCGAGAACACATTGGGATCAATGAAGACGGAAATGATGATGATGAACACAAAGATGAAGCTGCGGTAGCCGGTGATGCTGATGGTCTTGCCGGATGTCCCCTCTAGTTTCGGCCCCGTGAGTTTGTTGCGCTTGTCGAAGATGTAGAAGATGCCCAGGATGATCAGCATGGCGGGCACCCACACGTACCAGACGTGCGTGAATGTCCAGAAGAACGGCACGCCGCGCAAGAAGCCGAGGAAGAGCGGCGGATCGCCGATGGGCGTCAGGGCCCCGCCCACGTTGGCAACGATGAAGATGAAAAAGACGATATGATAGGGCCGTAGCCGCCCCTGGTTCAGCCGCATATACGGCCGGATGAACAGCATCGCCGCGCCCGTCGTGGCAATCAGGTTGGCAATGACAGCAGCAATCGACAGCAGCGACACATTGACCAGCGGCGTGCCTCGGGCATTGACTTTTAGATAAATGCCACTCGCTGCCACAAACAACGACGCCACCAGCGCAATGAACGACAAATATTCCTGCAAGGCGTGAAGCATTGCGGTAGGTGCGTCCAGCACAAACAGGTAATAGATCACCACCAGCAGCCCCAATCCCACTGCATATTTCGGGTAGTGATGATGCCAGTGGTGCGCGTAAAAGAGCGGTCCCGTAGCAATCATCAAAAGCAAAACCACAAAAGGCAGCACCAGCCAGATGGGTGGCATCGGCGTGTGATGATCTTCAGCGTGTTCTTCGTCCTCTGCGTGCTCCTCTTGCCCTGCGGCTTCCGCCTCTGTGGGCGTCTCCTGCACCGCCTCCACGGCTGTCGTTTCAGCCTCGGCTTCCTGTGCCATCGCGGGCAGGGCAGCACCACCCATCCACACCACCAACATCACCGATAGCAAAAACGGCTTCATCCAGTCATACCGCAAAAAGAAGGGCGAGAACGTGTTCATGCCTGGAACTTGGCTAGAAGGGTCAGAGGGAATGTCGAGGGTCGAATGATGCCTGTCGAAGATGAAAAGCTATTCTCATCATTCGGTGTTTCTTCCAGTAGCTACCGAA
>DATGCC010000949.1:0-2233 GCA_035312345.1 Rhodothermales bacterium | reverse complement strand
AGAGCAGCCCACCGCCAAAGACCTTGGTGCCAATACCCCTGCCAAGACGCCATCTGAACTTGGCACGCTGACGCCGATGCAACTCTCGCAGTTGCTCCTTGATGGCATGGTGCCCGTCAGCGGCCCGGAGACCAACGCGACCACAACGGAGGCAACAGCCTCCTCGGTGCAGGGTGCCCTGCAGCCCGTTGCGGCCTTGCCCGCCTCGCTGGCGCCCTATGCAGAATCCGAAGCCCGGTGGCTCAAGACCTATTTCGAGAACGATATGGGCGACGGCGCGACGCAACTCTTTGAAGCGTATATGCGCCCCGTGGAAGCCAGTGGCTTCGATGAAGGCGGCCTCTTCCAGACGTACTTCCGGGCCGCCACCCCCGATGGCGAAGGCTTCGGTACCTGGTTCCAGGGCTACTTCCAGTCGCACGGCGATACGTTCCGCCTGCTGGACGATACCCAGGTAGACCTCCCCGATGAAGGCATCGACCCGGCACTCTTCGACTACCTCACGGAAACCGAGGTAGACCAGGCCTTCAAGGCCAACGCGCCCCGCCGTGCCACGGTCCTTGCTACCAATGACGGGGTCATTCGTCAAAGCCTCTGCGTGGGAAATGACTGTCCAAACAGCCCATCGTTTGGCTTCGACACCCAGCGCTTGCAGGAAAACAATACGCGTTTCCATTTCGACGACACCTCAAGCTCGGGCAGCTTCCCCTTTAACGACTGGCGGCTCACGGCCAACGGCTCGCAGAACGGCGATCCGAGCTACTTCTCCATCGACGATGCCACCGCAGGTCGGCAGCTACTGGAAATGCGGGCCGGTACGCAGGCGCATGCGATCTATACCACCGGCAGCGCTGTAGGCTTCGGCACCGATGTGCCTGTCGTAGAACTGCATACTGTAGATGGCGACACGCCGACGCTACGCCTGCAACAGGACGGCTCCAGTGGTTTTGCCCAGCAGACGTGGGACGTCGCGGGCAACGAAGCAGGCTTCTTCGTCCGCGACGTGACCAATGGCGGTGGGCTCCCCTTCCGCATCCTGCCCGGTGTCGCCAATAACTTCTTCACTATCGCCGGGAACGAGCGCGTCAGCATCGGCGCGGGCGTCAGCCCGGCAGGCCGGCTCCACATCGAAGGTACGGATGGTGGCGACGAGGACGACTTCATCGTAACCGATGGTGGTCTGGTTGGCGTGGGAACGATAACCCCCAACGCCCGGATGCAAATCCTTGCGCCAACAGGCGTCCACCTGAACCTGCAAGGCCCAACCCCGCAGTTTCGGTTTACACAGACCTCGCCGGGCACGCAACTATTCAGCTTTATCATTGATGGCGGTGGCGACTTTGTCATCCGAGATATCACCGCTGGCAATATAGACCGCATCGAAATTGAGGACGGTACGGGTACGGTCAATATTCCGGGTACCCTCTCGAAAGGCGGCGGCTCGTTCAAGATTGATCACCCCATCGATCCAGAGAACAAGTTGCTCTATCATAGCTTCGTCGAAAGCCCGGACATGATGAACGTCTACAACGGCAACGTCACGCTCAATGCAAACGGCGAGGCACTCGTTGAATTGCCGGAGTACTTTGAGGCACTCAACCGCGAGTTCCGCTACCAATTGACCCCCATCGGGGCACCTGGCCCCGGTCTGTACATCGCCGAGGAAATTTCGGGCAACCAGTTCAGGGTCGCTGGCGGAACTCCCGGCGCAAAGGTATCATGGCAGGTGACCGGGGTCCGCAAAGATGCCTGGGCCGAGCAAAATCGTATTCCAGTGGAAGTCGAGAAAAGGCGTGAATATCGTGGCTTCTACCTGCACCCGAAAGCCTTTGGGCAACCGGAATCGCGTGGCATCAGCTCCATCAAGAACCGGGAACTTGAACTTCAAGACTAACACGTCTTGAACAGGCGGGCACAATGTCTTGCTCTGTTCGTTAGGAACCTGTATCACGCCGTGCCGACAGTCACAGGGCTAGGCCCTGCCTGTCGGCACGTTGCGTGTATAGTCTATTCCTTTTTGTATTTCCTGTGTGTTGTGTCCGCTGCCGATCCGCTCGTTTCCATCGTTGTTCCTTCCTGGCAAAAGGGTCGCTTTCTGCGTCGTGCGCTGGAGAGCCTGCTACGCCAGACCTATCCCCACATCGAAATTATCGTTCAGGATAACGTATCTACGGATGAAACAGAACGAATCCTTGCAGACTACGCGCCACGCCTGACACAACTCACCCGCGAA
>DATGCC010000948.1:0-3204 GCA_035312345.1 Rhodothermales bacterium | reverse complement strand
CGACGCAAAAGCCGGTTCGTCTTCGGCGATCATGGCTTGCAGGCGCGGCAGATAGACTTCCGCATCCAGCCCGGCGATCAGGCCATACACCTCTTTCAGGGAAGGCTCTTTGTCGAGCGGACGCGCCCTCTGCACCGGCTCGGGCACGCGGTGGATGATGCCTTTCAGCGCCTCGACTTCGTCAATCAGATAGGCCAGTTGGTCCAGCAACCGGTCCCGCAAATCGGTCAGGTCACTTTGCTCAGGCATCCGGCGCGGCAGGCTCGCCCTCGGCGTCTACGTACGGCACGGCGGGCGGGCCGCTCCGCTCCCCCCCCCAGGTGTTAGCCGCTGCCACAGGCAACTCAGGGCGCAGGTGCGTGCTCTCCAGGTCTTCCAGCCCGGCTTCCACGAGGTACGACAGGAAGTGACGATCTTTGAGGCTGTGCAGGTTGTTATCTTCCTTGAACTCCCAGTGCACCCCCTCCTGCGGATCCTTGTACGTGTGCAGATAGTCCAGCCGATCTGCGAGCCGCTCAACAGGCACCATCAGGCGCTCCAGCCCGAAGATGGCTTCGTCGCGACTCTGGAAGGTAAGGTCATATTCTTTCGACATCACAATGGCTTCTTCCGGGCACACCTCTTCGCAGAAGCCGCAGTAAATGCACCGCAGCATGTTGATCTCGAACCACGCCGGCTCGCGCTCCTTGGCACTGGTCGGGTCGTCTACCTCTTTTGACTGCATCGAGATGGCCATGGGTGGGCAGGCGCGGGCGCAGAGGTTGCACGATACGCACCGCGTCTTGCCTTCCTCCTCCACCAGCACCGGTCGCCCCCGGTAGCTATCCGGCGGGTACCACTGCTCTTCGGGATACTGGAAGGTGTAGAGCGGCTCCTTCATCCGGCCAAAGCTGTAGCCGAGGCCCTTGAAAACCTCGGGCAGATACATTTTCTCCCAGAAGTTGAGCTTGCGTTCGTTCGATGCGCTGGTATTGACCGGTTTGCCGGGCATGGATCGTCTGTATGTAGGAAAAAGGGTGTGAGCAATGAGGATACGGAAAATGGGTTCGCGGACCAACCACTTCCCGAGTTGCAATATAAGACGGCACGAGGATTATGTATGCTCCCAACCCGGCGTGAGGTCCAGCCCGCAGGGCGCAATTTTACAAATCTTCAGCAAGCAGGCTGATACTTTAGCTATAGCAATGAATCATCAACCGATAGCACTACGTCACTTCTCGCGCCCTCCTTTATCAATCGCACATCCAAAATCGCAAATCCCAAATCCATACCCGTCATTGTCGTCGGTCTAGGCGCGGTGGGTAGCGCGGCGGCCTACCATCTGGCGCGGCGCGGGCTGCATGTGCTGGGGCTCGATCGTTTTGCGCCGCCACATACGCTCGGCTCTACGCACGGTGGTAGCCGCATCATCCGCAAAGCCTATTTCGAGGGCGATCGCTACGTGCCACTTATCGAGCGGGCCTATGTGCTCTGGGAAAACCTGGAGGCTGCCTCGGGTGAGGCATTGCTGCATATCACGGGCGGCGTGAACATTGGTCCGGCAGCGGGCAACGTGGCAGCGGGGGCCAAAGCGACCGCCGAAGCACAGGGGCTGACTTATGAGGTGCTCTCGGCAGCCGAGACCCAAGCGCGGTTTCCTGCATTTCGGGTGCCGGAAGATCAGGTATGCGTATGGGAAGCCGATGCAGGCTGGCTCCATCCGGAGGCATGCATCAAGGCCCACCTCAACCAAGCCCGTCAACATGGGGCAACGTTGCACAACGAAGAACCAGTGACAGCATGGCACATCGATGGCGATGGGGTACGGGTAAAGACACCGAAAGCCACGTACCACGCTGACCGCCTCGTGCTGTGTGCGGGCGGCTGGATCAAGGATCTGCTCGCTAAACTAGATGTGACGCTTACTATTGAGCGGCAGGTCAACGGCTGGTTTCATCCGCAGGCGCATCCGACGCATTTTGACCCGGCCACCTGCCCGGTATACCTGTGGGAATACGCACCCGGCAAGGTACTCTACGGCTTCCCCAACCTCGGGCATGGCGTCAAGGCCGGTATCCATCATCAGGGCGAGCAGGTGCCGCATCCCAACGAGGTGCAGCGCGAGCCTACCGATGCCGACCTGTCCACGCTTCGCACCACGCTCGGCGCATTGCTGCCCGATGCTGTTGGGGCGCTCGCAAATGCGGCTGTCTGCTTCTACACCAATACGCCGGATGAGCATTACCTGATCGACCGCCATCCAGTACATCGGCAGGTGGTGTATGCCAGCGCCTGCTCGGGGCACGGGTTCAAAGCATCCAACGCCGTCGGTGAAGTGCTGGCCGACCTCGTGCTAGAACACCCGCCGCAGGTTGATATCGACGCCTTCCGGTGGCGATGGTAATTTGATGAAGGATGGCGATGCAGGAAACCATCGCGGGCATCCTGGTTTCACAGAGCAGAGCGTTTTTGTAGATTGTGCGCCACCGTCCCTGTCCAAGCGGGCAGGGATTTTTTATACGCTTGCCCATCACCTTGCTGCCATAGAGATGAAAGACTACCTCGAACGCGAACTCCAAGCCGTCCTCGCCACGATAGATGGCGTGCCAGAGGATTTCGAGCCAGAGTTTGAAACCCCGGCCAACCCCGAACACGGCGACCTCTCGACCAACACGGCGATGCGCCTGGCGCGGCACCTGCGCAAAGCCCCGCGACAGATTGCCGAAGACCTCGTCGCACGCCTGCACGAGAAGCCACTCGACACAAAGCGCGTCGCGGCTGTCGAGATTGCGGGAGCCGGATTTATCAACTTCCGCTTTGCCGAGACTTTTCTGTTCAGCGAACTGGCAGATCTGCTGGCAGCGGGATCGGACTACGGGCGCACGGAGGAAGGCCAGGGGCAGCAGGCGCTGGTCGAATACGTCAGCGCCAATCCGACGGGGCCCCTCACGGTGGGCCACGGGCGCAACGCCGTCCTGGGCGACACCATCGCCAACCTGCTGGACTGGACGGGCTACGAGGTCACCCGCGAGTATTACTTCAACGATGCCGGGCGGCAGATGCGCGTGCTCGGCCAAAGCGTCCGCGCCCGCTACGAAGAGTTGCTGGCCGACCTCGACATGGAGCCCTACCTCGACCTCGAAGACGGGCGCTACGACATCTGGATGGCGCACGTCGAGACCTTCGAGTATAAAGACATAGAAGTCAGCGAAGGCGAGACCGTAG
>DATGCC010000947.1:0-4905 GCA_035312345.1 Rhodothermales bacterium | reverse complement strand
GGCTATGAATAAAAATGAATTTATATACTTTGAATCGACCCTCCCCCTCTATTCGGGGATACGCATTTACATACGTCGCAGTCTTTTGACGCTGTCGCCTTCGGCACATTTACCTCTCCCGAAGAAGCGTATCGTTTTGCTCGTGGTGAAGAAATTGTTTCATCTACTGGCCTTCCAGCGAGAATCGGCAGGCCTCCAGCAATTCCCGCTCTACCGATAACCTGTTGATGTGGCGGGTTATTATATTTTTAGTTTTCGTAACGTTTTGACCCCGTTATTCTAGTCACTCTGGTTTGCTTTTAGAACCGCTACCGAGAGGTTGCCATGGTCCTGCGCCCCCGTTACCGAGAACCGGTATTGTCGGCCACACTGCCGCGCATGAGAAAGCATCTGTCGACCCCAGGATTACTGAAGGCGATACGCCTGAGCTTTGCCACGATCCCAGACCCCAGAAGCGGTTGTCCGATCCCGCTCGTCGATGCACTGATGTCGGGATTGGCGGTGTTTGGGCTGAAATATCCCTCGTTGCTGAAGTTTGACGAAGCCTATCAGAACGAGGAGGTGATCCGCGCGAACCTGAAGAGTTTGTATGGGGTGGGGCACGCGCCGTGCGACACGCAACTGCGCACACGTTTGGACTCAATCGATCCCGAGCGGTTGCGCCCAGCCTTTGCGGCGACACATCGGCATTTACAGCGCTATAAGGCGCTCGAAGGGTATCAATATTTGGAGGGGTATTACCTGGTGTCGATCGATGGGACGGGCCAGTATGCCTCCAGTGCCATAAGCTGTCCGGAGTGCTGTGTCAAAAACGCGGGCAAGGCCAACGAAAGCTATTACCATCAGTTGTTAGCGGCCGTGATCGTACATCCGGATCTCAAAACGGTATTGCCGCTGATGCCCGAGGCGATTACCCGAGCCGACGGGGCGTGCAAGAATGACTGTGAGCGCAACGCCGCTAAGCGGCTATTGACGGCGCTGCGCGAGGACCATCCGAAGTTGAAACTGATCGTGGTCGAAGACAGCCTGTCCAGTAACGGCCCGCATATCAAGTTATTGGAATCGCTGAACATGCGTTACATCATCGGGGTCAAACCGGGCGACCATCAAGCGCTGTTTGAAACCGTGCAGCAACGCCTGAGCGCCAATCAATGCTCAGAATACAGTACAGTCGATACCCAGGGCGTGGAACACGGTTACCGTTGGGTCAATGGCCTGGCACTGAATCAGTCCCATCCGGATTTGAAGGTCAACTTCCTGGAGTACTGGGAAATCCAAGACGGCCAGGAACGGATCTGGAGCTGGGTGAGCAATATCCCCCTGACGCAGGAGAATGTCGAGGCCGTGATGCGCGCTGGTCGCGCGCGCTGGAAAGTCGAGAGTGTGCCGCAGGCGCAGAGGAGGCAAGTTCATGAAGAACTAGCCAACTGTGCATAAGCTGCGTGGAAGATGAAGGAAGGCCCTTCGGAGTCGGTTTTTCAGGAGCGGGCTTCAAACCACTCCAAGCTGCTGCGGTAAAGAGCCGTTGGTGGTGAGCGTTGGAGTCAAAGTGTCGGGGATACCCCCGAGCAGGTGTGGGTCAGGGAGGCGAATTTTCTGAACCTCTGTAGACGCGTCGTTAACCAGAGACTTGTCGTCAAAACCAGGCGCGTTTCTATCGCCTGGGACAAGCCTGTCGGGCACCTGATTGACTGGGCAGGCGGCGACCGGCGTATAGGAGGCGCGACTCTGATCCAGGCTTTCATGCGGAACTGCGGGAACCCGTCGTTGCGATGTTAAGGGAGAAGCACAAGTGGCCGAAACCACAAGGCGAGAGTACCGATGCGCAGCACGGGGACGGACCAATCTGTATGAGCGATGAAGGCTGGTAATGCGGCCCGAGCAAAGGGGTTGGGTCAAGCGGTTGTATTAGCAGTTCAACTGGAAACAGGAGGAAACTGATGGATGCAACAAAACCATTTACTATTGCCAAGCAGCAAGTGGTGGTGGCCTTTAAGGCGGTAAAAGTACCGTCGCCTTAAAGGTCACAAAACCCGTGCAGGGCAGTTCCTGGAAAGGATTGCGGAACGCCAGCCGGGGTTATTTGTTCACTGGCAGCAAGGTATGGTCGGTGCGTTTGCTTGATGGGAGCGGTGTGAATCGAGAGGTTCACGCACCGTTCTGCGAGAGGTTGCGCCTTGCAAGCGCATAACATTTAGTTGCCTGAGATGGCAACCCTGACAAAGCGTAGCCAGCAATCAGGAACCGAGTCTTGCGTGGTGTCCGGTAACGGCCACTGCGAAGCGTAGACAGGGAGCGCGTAGGCCGGAACGAAAGTGAATGGGAAAATTAGCTCCGAAATTGAACGGTTGTGAAGTAGCCGACCCGATCCTCTCACGGGGAAGGCAGCATCGCAATAGCCGCAACGGCGAGGCTATTGGGATACTTCCGGGGTTCGTACCCACGGCATGCGCGCAAGAGAGGTTATGTGAACAAGGGAGAGCCTAGCGGTTCAGGCGGAGCCTGTAAGGTCGGACAAGCGGATCAAGCGAGGAAGATCTGATGACCGGTAGGCAGTCAGACTGGCTGATAGTACTCAGCGATGGAGAGAGACCATTACACGGGGAAGCGGCCAGCGGATGATGAACTTTTCTAGGGCAACATGGGCGCCATGCAATGGGCGGTCACGGGCCTCTATTCAACGAGAGGAGAAACCCTGTCATGACCACAGGACTAGAGAAGATAGCAGCGAAAGCTCGGAGTGAACCAAAGCTCCAATTGACCAGTTTGGCGCATCATATTGATGCTGGGCGCTTGTGGCAGAATCTTTGCCACGTACCGCGCTACACCGCGCCCGGTAGCGATGCTCAGACGGTGGACGATGTGAAGCAGGACTTTGCGGCCTGGAGTGCAACAACCCTACGGGCGCTGCACAATAAAGGCTATCGACCGCCTCCGGTAACCCGGGTGTACATTCCTAAACCTGGAAAACGTGAGAAGCGCCCTTTGGGGGTGCCTTGCGTAGGCGACCGCGTACTACAGCGTAGCGTTGCCGACGTACTGTCAGCCATCTACGAGCAGGATTTTCTACCCTGCTCATTCGGTGGTCGACCAGACGTCGGTGCCCATCATGCGCTGGCAACACTGAATGAAGTGATCGCGGGACGACGGGTGAGTTGGGTGTACGAGGCGGACCTGCAGAACTTTTTCGGGAGTCTAGATCATGGATGGCTACTTCGTTTTGTGCAACATCGAGTCGGGGACCCACGTATTGTGAGCCTGATCCAGCGGTGGCTGAAAGCCGGTGTGTTGGAAGACGAAATCATCACCCCCAGTGTCGAAGGCGTGCCGCAGGGGGGCAGTGTCAGCGTAGTGCTGAGTAATCTCTACCTGCATTATGTCCTTGACCTCTGGTTCGAGCGGATCGTGAAGCCACGCCTGCAAGGCGAGGCTTATCTGGTTCGTTATATCGATGATTTTGTTGTCTGTTTTGAACACCGTGCCGATGCCCAGCGCTTTGAGCAGGTACTGGTGAAACGGTTGGCGAAGTTTGCGCTGGCGTTAGAGCTGAGTAAAACACGCCTGGTCGCATTTGGTCGGTTTGCCGAACGCGACTCTAGGCGCAAGGGTAAGCGCCTGGAGACGTTTACGTTTCTGGGCTTTACCCACTACTGCACGCGTAACCAGAAAGGGAACTTCAAGGTGGGCTGGAAAACGGACAAATCCCGACTGCACCGCAGTCTGGCCAAGCTCCATCAGCAACTGCAGATCACTCGGCACGAACCGCTGAAAGACCAAGCCCGTCAGATCAACCAAATCCTACGGGGTCATTACGCTTATTATGGCATCGGTGGTAACTTGGCCAGCTTGCAGCGTGTGCATGAGAATGTCATGCGCTACTGGCGGAAAATGCTGAGCAGCCGGAGCCAGAAAGGTAAGGTGCGCTGGGAGGTGTTTAAGCGCATCCTGGCCACTTACCCGTTACAACGACCAAAGCTTTATGTGCCGTATTCAAGGCTAAAGCAGTATGTTGTGCTGTGAATCATCATTCGAAGAGCGTAGTGCGGGAAATCCGCACGCTACGTTCTGTGGGAGCCGGACGCGGGTGACTGCTTCCGGCGACCCGGTCTGGGGGTGCGATTCCCCCGGCCTACTCACCATGAGACCTTCAATACGCTTAAAAACCAGGGCTATTATCTGGAACATAATTACGGCCATGGCCGACAGCATCTGTCGACGATCTTTGCCACCTTGATGATGTTGGCGTTCTTAGTCGATCAGGCCCAGGAGCTGAGCTGTCGGTTATTTCAGGCCGCCCGCGCCCGGTTTCGTTCACGCACCTCGCTGTGGGAGCGCTTGCGGGCGCTGTTCACCGATTTTTACATCCCCGACTGGCAAACCCTGTGGGAGGTGATCGCCACCGGCCATGCCGCCACGGTGCTCACGCCCAAGCCCAATACCTCCTAGTCACGCCAAGCCGTGTGCGAGTGCTGGATTCCCTTTTCTTTTAACGATGACCCATCTCACCCACGCTCAGCGAAGCGGCCTATCATACCGGCTGAGGGTTGTGGTTGGACGTACACTTCATGCCGCCGCAGCACGCCCATCAGTGGGGGATGAGAGGCTCAGAGCGGGAATTGCTGATTTTTTTGCATCTCCTCAATTGAGGAATTTATATTTTGAAATTAACAATATTCACATCGCCAGTGTCAACGAACAGATAGCCAATGGTACACATTAAGCGTATTGGACGATCACTTGGATAAGCCCCATGGAAACGGTTTCTTGCAGCACAAAATCTGGTAAATCTGCGTACTTTTTCAAAAGTTCTCTGATTCAAAGTAGCGGAACAAGTGATAATTATTTTTTTCGGTATTCTTGATTTTGAAATAAGCAAGCAGTTAATTTTAATGTAAACATTAAAAT
>DATGCC010000946.1:0-3185 GCA_035312345.1 Rhodothermales bacterium | reverse complement strand
GCTTCGGCTCGAAGCCCAGCATGATGCGTGTGACTTCGGGGCCCACTGTTTTGCGCGTCTTGCGCGAGAAGGAGGCGGTAAGGCTATAGGCTGCCCCTCCATCCACCACAAACACTTGCTGCTGAAACAGCGTCTGTTCCTCGGCAGGGGCCCACTTAAAGATCACGCGATAGGCCGGCGTGCCGTTGGCAAGTTGCGTCGCTTCCTTCTTGAGCAACCACATCCCTGGCAGGCTATTCTCCAGTGCCTGCACCTGCTCCTCAGCAAAGTCCTTCACTGCCTCAAATGGGGTTTCCGGGTCCAGCGAAACGGTGATGTTGTGCTGGATGCCATCGCTCAACGGCCCGAGCAAGGTGTAGACAGTCTTGTCGTGCCAGCCTTCGGGCAGGAGCAGGCTGAACCGGTCCGCCTCGTACCGCTCCCCTTGCTCATCGGTCGGCGTCACCGCAGCAGGCACGGACGGTACCGAACGTTCTGGTGAAGGTGGCGTGCGGCGGGGCGAATACAGGGGCATAGACGGGAGCGTAGACTGCAAGGTCTCAGGAGCCTCCTGCATGGACGCCGAAACGTCCACACGCAGCACGACGACCGGCCCTCCCTGGCCAAACTGGACCTGGACCTGCCCCTGCACGACAGCTTGCTGAATGGGCTGCCCGTCCACAAAAAGACCATTCCGACTATATAGATCCTGGATCTGCCAGTCGCCACCCAGGCGGGAGACACGGGCGTGCATGCTGCTTACCACGGGTGCATCAATCCGCACGTTGCACCGTGCATCGCGCCCGATGGTGAAGGTGTCCGTAAAGTGTTCCTCTACGACCTGCCCCCCGGGGCGCTCATACTGTACGGTGATAGATGATATGGACGTTGTGCCTGCCATCGCGTCTGTATTTTCTCTGCTATGAAGCCTTTCCTCAGCGCTCAACTCGCTTGTGATCGCCACAGGCTCCTATCAGGAATTGATTTTCACCATCATTCCCTTGATATCCACCAGTGCCCCCCCTGTCAACTCGCTCAATGCATCCGCATTCGACTTAATACTGGGTGCCTTTTCCGTGTACTCAGCACTGGCTTTGTGCTTGATGTTGGTTGCCTCCACGGTAAAGTCACCCCCGGCGGTCGAATGGATGTTGGCTGCCTGGTGCGTCGTGTCTTCTGTCGTCTCGGTATGCAGCGTTTCAGCGCGGATCTCGATGTGGCCCTGCTCGGCCAGGATGTCGATGTCGCCATCTACGGTCTGGATGGTCAGTTTCTTGTTGGCGATGTCGATGGTGAAATGGTGTTTGGTGTCTTTGTCGGCGATGGAGATCATCTCGTTCTCATCGTCGATAAACATGTAATGCCCGTCTTTGCTCTGGAGGGTGATCTTTTTGTTTTCGTCATCCATTTTCAGGAAGTGACCGTCCGTGGTCTGCACCAAAATCAGGCGATTCTTGTCATCGAGCAGCACCTGATGCTTGTTGGTCGTAGACGCCAGGATGTAATCATCCTTGTCGTCAAGCCGCAGCACGTTCTCGGCTGGCGTATTGATCTGGATCCACTCCTCGTCGATTTTGTCGTCCATGATCATCTGGTTGCCCGACCAGGTCCGCAAAATGTTTTGCCACTTGTTCTCGGAGGTAACCGGCGTTTTCTGCGAGGGATTGGGCGACGTGCCTAGCGCCATCGGGCGGTCCGGATCGCCATCCACACAGGCCCACACCATCTCGGTGCCTTTGTGGTTCGGGAAATGCATGCCGTACTCTGGCCCCGAATAGGCTTGCTTCATCCGGATCCAGTGCGAGGCTTCTGCTGTCTGCGCAGTGCCTTTATCGAAGTGCATCCGCACGCGGTAGCGGCCCTCCTCGTCGAGGTGGGCATAATCGCCACCGGCAGATTCGATCACGCCTGTCATGATGCCGTTGACTTTGGGCACCGGCGTGATGCGCGGCGGGCGGTACTGCACTTCCGCAGAAATACATTCAAACTCATTGAGGTAGGCGTCGGTATCTTCTGCCTCCCCTCCCATCAAGCCCGGCACCGATGCGGCCTGCGTACCCCGGTGCGTGATGCGCGTCAGGAAAAAGTCGCCATTCAACTCATCGCGGAAATGATCCTCAACGGTCATTATGTGCCCGACGCGCAATCCTACATAACCACTCGTCCCTCTCATCATCTGGCGCTGGCACACAATCCCTTCCAGGCGCACTGTCGTCAGCCGATCTGTATTGCCTTGATCCTGGTGATGCAATCCATACTCATAATGCTTTAGCCAATCCCCCTGCCACGGGCTCCCTTCTGCCAACTGAATCGAGCCTTCAGCAGCTTCCAGCACTTCATGCGTCGCGCTCGCGATGCGGTAGTTGTAATCGCGGAGCGACATCTCATCCGACGTTATCCGCTCCTGGCTCGTAAACGTACGAACCGCTTCTGCGGAGGCTTCCAGACCCCCACCTGGATTATAGGTAAGCACCTGCTCGATCAGGTTCGATTCGCTCGTGGGTTCATCCGAGAAAATGATTTTGCCATCGTCGGCGTGAAAGGAAAATCGAATCCCTTCCCGCTCACAGAGCCGACAGACAAAGTTGAGGTCCGTCTCCTGGTACTGCGCCAGATACTCGCGCGTAGGATACGTTGCATTAAGCCGCATCTCGTAGTGCTGGCCGGTAAATCCTACCTCTTGCAACACCTCCTCGATAATCTCAGGCACCGTCCGATCCAGAAAGATGCGGCTGTTGAAATACAGTGATAGAAACCACATCGGCGGGACGAAGACGACGCGGTAGCCGTAGCGGTCGCCCACATGCGGCCCCTGCTCGAAGTGCGCCACCAGCCCATGGAAGATAAGCTGCTGCGTGTCGCGATAGACCTCCAGCGTGGCAGGTTTGAAGGCGATCTCGCTAAGGCTGAGGTCGGAATCGTAGGAGACCAGATCGACAGAAAACTGAAAGGTCTGGTTGACCTGCTCAAACCCATCGAAGGAAGCGACCTGAAAGGTATCCGCCGGGAAAGCAGGGTCGTCTATTACAAACTCGAATTGGAGATCTGCGGTTGTGCTCATGGTTTAATTTGATACTCCTCAAAGGGCAAGGTCATACCTGAGTCAGATCCTGGCTGGTGCCTCAAATCTGCTGTTGATCCCTGGCACCAGCTATCTGCTCACGGATAGGGACGGGGGCTTCGTAAGCTACAGGATAATCCCCAGA
>DATGCC010000945.1:0-3309 GCA_035312345.1 Rhodothermales bacterium | reverse complement strand
GAAGGCGGCACGCTCGTCGCCACCGAGAGCAGTGCGCTGTTCCTCACCAAAGACCGCTCTGGCCTGACAGGCGTAGAGCGTACCGAGGCACAGAAGCCGGACAAAGACGACGAAACGACAGAGCCGGACCCATCCGTCTACACTACCTACGCCGCCCGCGAGGATTCCTCGGGCCTGGAGCGGATTCCTGGCTCGGCCCTGCGCGCCCAGCTCGATACCACGCACCCGCTCGCCTTTGGCCTGCGCGACCATCTCTACAGCCTCAAGTTCATCACCGAAGCGCTGGAACCGAGCGACAATGTGCAGACCGTCGGCTATTATGACAAAGACGCGAGTACCCTCCTTGCCGCCGGGTATGCCTCGCAGGAAAACCTCCGCAAACTCGCTGGGAAAGCCTTCGCCGCTGTCCAGCCGATGGGACAGGGCAACGTCGTTTTCCTCGTCGACAACACGCAATACCGTATGTTCTGGATTGGCCCGGCGCGGCTTATGCAAAACGCCGTGATGTTGATGCCGGGGATGTGAGGGTTGAGGGAAGGAAGAGGAGGAAAGAGGGGATGAAAGAAATAAGAAATAGGAATTGGAATTGGAAAATGGGTATTAGGAAAGGGAGAAAGGGAGAGAGGAAAGGAAGTTTATCGCCATTCCTCGAAGAAGGCACCCGTATGGACGGACCTATGTGTCCGTCCGCAAGGTCAGTACTTCGATCCACAATCAGTGCCTCATTGTTTTGTTTGCTTGCCTTGTTACTGACACCGCTCGTCGCCACCGCCCAGCCTGCATCAAACGAGTTCGACACCTACCACGCCTTCCGAGACTCGCTTGACGCGGCGATGGCAGCGGGCGAGGTGGATGCGTTCTGGCAGGGGTTGAAGGACGCGGGGCAAGTGCCGTTTGTCATCGGCGATTCTGTCGCGTTTTTGTATCGCGGGAGTGCCAACATCGTCGCGTGGAATGGCGATTTCAACGGGTGGGGCAACAACGTCACCGTGCCCGGCACCGGCACGCGCCTCGGCAGCAGCGATCTCTGGATGCTGGAAATGACCTTTCCGTCGGATGCACGGCTCGATTACAAGATCGTGCTGAACGGCAACAACTGGATTCTCGACCCGAACAATCCCTTGCAACAATGGAGCGGCTTTGGCCCCAACTCCGAGTTGCGCATGCCGGACTATGTCTACCCCGAGGAAACCATCCCGCGTACCGACATCGCCCACGGCACCCTGGCCGAGCCTGTCACTATCAGCAGCGCGAACCTCGGCTATGACGTGAACTACCTCGTCTACACGCCTGCCGGGTATGACACACTCTCGAACCTGCCTACGCTCTACGTCACCGATGGGCACGAGTACGCCGACGACCGTCTCGGCAGCATGCTCATCGTGCTGGACAATTTGATCGCTGACGGGCTGATCGAGCCGATCCTCACTATCTTCGTCGACCCGCGAGAGCCGGGCAATGCAGGTAACAACCGCCGCCAGAGCCAGTACGCCGACGATTATGCTAGCTTTGCCGCCTTCCTCGCCGAGGAACTCGTGCCGACCATTGATGCTGCCTACCGCACCAATCCGTCGCCGGACGAGCGGGGCCTTCTGGGCACCTCGCTGGGCGGACTGTTTTCGGGCTACCTCGGTGCGTCGCGGTCCGATGTGTTTCGGTGTATCGCCATCCATTCGCCCGCCTTCTCGTACGACATGCAGCGCAACCAGGATCACATCTATCAACTGTACACCGAGGCCAACCGGCTACCGCTCCAGATTTTTATGAGCACGGGCGTCATCCACGATACCGAGGATGGGGCTCGGCGCATGCGTGATCTGTTTGAGGAGAAAGGCTATCCACTCCACTACATCGAAGTCAATGAAGGCCATTCGTGGGGCAACTGGCGTGGCTTGCTTGACGAGCCGCTGATACACTGCTGGGGCACCGACACCACGCTCGGCCTGGACGAGGAGACGCCTGCCTCCGATGGCCTGACCGTCAACAGCTACCCGAACCCCTCATCCGGCGACGCGACCATCGTCTTCGACCTGCCCGCGCCGCAACGCATCTCGCTGGACATATACAACCTGCTGGGCCGCCGCATCGACACGCTGCTCGACGAAACCAGCCTGGCTGCTGGACCGCATGCCATTGATGTAACGGCGTCCGACTGGCCGAGTGGATGGTACGTTTTCCGTCTGCAGAGCGAAAAGCAGCAGGCAACAGGCCAGATGCTGCTGATTCGCTAACCCCAACACGCATGGGTGTGCTCATTGCCAGACCAGAAGCCAACCTGTGGGCACGTCGTGCCTGGGCCGTGGTGTGCCTGCTACGTCCGCTCAATGTGGTAATGATCGGCCTTGGGGTAGCGCTGGGCGGCGTGCTTGCCGGAGGAGACGGCGTGTTAAAGGGCGATCCGGGATTCCAGTTGGCGCGGCTCGTCGGCTCGGCGATGCTGGTAGGAGCGGGGGCCAACACGCTCAACGATGTCTTCGACCTGCGCATCGACCTGCGCAACCGGCCCCACCGACCGCTACCGTCAGGGCTGGTGTCAGTGCGCATGGCGAGAGGCATCGGCGTGGCAGGTTCCGGGCTGGGCGTGGTGCTGGCCGCGACGGTTTCGCTGGGACATCTGGCGCTGGCGCTGGGTGTGGTTGGGTTGCTGATGATTTACAACGTCTCGCTCAAGCGGATTGCGTTCGTGGGTAACCTCATCGTGGCGCTGGTGCTCGGCCTCGCCCTCGCCTATGGTGGATGGGAGATAGGGCCGCTCGGCCCGGTACTCGTCGGAGCGGTGTTTGCTTTTCTGACTACGCTAGCTCGTGAGATCGCCAAAGACGTGGAAGATGCTGAAGGGGATGCAATGGTTGGGGCACGCACCTTGCCGGTCATATATGGCCCCGATGCTGCTCTGCGCATTGTGCTGGTTATCCTGATAGTCACGCTTCTTCTGACGCCGCTGCCGTATTTCCTGCTCGACTTCGTGGGGTTGTATCTGGTGGTGATCCTGGTAACAGATGCGCTGCTGCTGCGGGCGTGCTGGTTGCTGTCGGCTGCGCATCCAGAAGTCCACGCCCGCCGCATCAGCAACGTACTTAAAAGCGCGATGGCTACCGGGATGGTGGCGCTGGCACTGGGTGCGTTGGTACAATTAGGATAGGTTGCTGATTTTCGGTTTATGGTTCCTGGCTGAACAAGCAGAGGCTCTTTTGCATAGTAGTCAGGTCCGAAGCTGTTTGCGTCAGAAGGCACGCTGTTCGTGCGATGTCCAGTTCTACAGGCAGGTGAGCAGAGCATAGTGCAATCGGTTTCTTAAAAGTAGTCATT
>DATGCC010000944.1:0-9560 GCA_035312345.1 Rhodothermales bacterium | reverse complement strand
TCCTTGGTTCGAGCGCAGCAGCGTTTGCCCATTGCTGCCGTTCCAGGGCCAAGCGGGCTGGTAGGGCAGCGAGGGTGTACGGTGTTGCCACTTCAACCAGGAAGGGGCCTTCGAGAGCCATAAGCTTGTCCATCACCGCTTGGGCTTTTTGATCCTCGCCCCGTTGCAGATAAGCGTAGGCCAGGTAATCGAGCGCGTGCAGGTAGTGCAGCGAGATGGCTTCGCCCATGGGATGGTTCAGGGCGGCAGTAGCAGAGCGCTTGTTCCAGGCAATCGACTCGTCCCATAATCCCAGCCGGGTGAAGATATGGGTGGGCATGTGGAGGGCGTGGGGGATAGCAGGCGCTACCTCTCCGTAATGGCGCGCCACGTCCAGGGCTTGCGCTGCCAGGGGCGGGTTGTCGTAGGCATGGATGATGTAGTGGTGTGCCCCAGGATGATCAGGGGCTTGGGCCAGCACCTGCTCGGCGATGGCTCCAGCTTGCTTTTGTCTGGCAAATGTTTTGTCACTTGGATGTGCTGTAGCTATGTGAGCAAGTGCGTAGAATGCGGCTGCTTCCAGGTCGTCAGGATACTGCTGGTAGACGGTCTGCCATGCCTGATCAAATTGCGCTAGATTATCTGACTCGTTGCGGCTCCAGCCTGCTGCGTAATAGGCCTCCACCGCCGATAGATAGGCCATTTCCTTCTCAGATAGCTCAAGACGCTTTGCTGAGTCGATCAGCGACTGGCCCTTTTCAAAGTTCGTCTCCGTGGGGGGATCGGACCAGAGGGGGTGGATGAAGGTCAGCGCTTCGCCCCAGTAGCCCATCCCACACTGCGGATCGGCTTCCGTAGCAGCGGCGAATGCCTGGGCTGCCCCGTCGTATGTCATATGATGCAGCAGCGCAAGGCCTTTCTTCAGGAGAGGCTGGGCGTCTTCATTGCATGACACGGGTAGGTTGACGCTACCGAGTTGCCCCCCGTACGTATCTGCTTCTTGTGCCAAAGCATGGTGCACAGGAGCCCAGATCAGTAGCAAGCTCCCAAGGGTGAAATATAGCTTGATAGTTTTCATGGTATGTGTACAGGATTCTTGGTGATAGGTAGCCGGTCCTTTTCCGCACGAACGGCAGCAGCGGCGGCGCTCCAGGCGAACCAGTTGGGGAAATCACGGGCGAGGGCAGGCAGGGCCTCTATGCTGATCTGTTTGGTGCGAAGAGCCTCCGCGTAGCTGAGCCGTCCCAGCCATACCTGGAAGAAGGCAGCAAGGTCGGCGTGTACAACGACATCTGTTTCGTAGCCGGGATGTTGTAAGCAGACAGACACATCATCCGCCGTAAGGACCAGCCAGTAAAAGCCCTCGTCCGCACCGTGAAAGTCGAATTCTACCACGACCCGCTCTTTGGGCAGGCACTCGGTATGGACGCGACCACGGATCCACCAGAGCAGCAGGATGGGATCGAGTTCTTCAGGATCTGGCTCGCCGAAGCTCCAGCGGGCACCCCAGTTGAGTAGTGCATAAATGACGGCCTGCAATTCTTCGCCGGCCTGAGTGAGGCGGTATTCCGTCGTCTGCCGCCCGTTGGATAGGTGGTGTTTCTCTACCACACCCTCGTCTTGCAAACGACGGAGGCGGTCGGCCAGCAGGGCTTTTGAGATACCAGGCAGGCCCCGATGTAGCTCATTGAAATGGCGCGTCCCGGTAAGCAGGTCGCGCACGATGAGCAGCGTCCACCGGTCGCCCAGGATTTCGACAGCACGAGCGACCGGGCAATACTGACCGTATTTGTACATGGTGTATACGTTGGAAAGGGTGCCAGACATTTCGTCTCACCGCCAACGTATCACATCAGGTATCCGATTACAAGTTCAAAGAATGAACCGGTGCTGATTGCGGACTTTTTGATGTACTCGTGCTGAAGCACGTAGCTTTTACTAGCGAACCGAAACAGTAAATCTCTACCCGGTTTCCAATAATAGACGCTTGTTTCCAATACAGCAAACACAGGTTTCTAACAGTAAATGTTTAAGGTCTCAATCGAGAGCAAACTAGGGCTCGAAGAAGTGCACAAAATCCTTTTCCCACAAGCCTTTCTTGAGCGCTTTGTCTCCTGTCCAGAGGAGGCCATCTTCATGAAGCGTCAAAGCCACAAAGGGTGTATCGCTCACATCTATGTCGTGGCACAACTCATAGGCTTGTTGCCGAATGGATGGGGCAATCAAGTTTTCCTTGACAACAGTGAGCCTACGCAACAGCATGTACAGTAAACGGACTATGTCATCATCTATCAATTTGCTCAGGCGAACAATTTTCTCCTTGTGCTTGAAAATCTCAACGATGGTGGACTCACAGATGAAGAAGGGCCGATCTGTTCTAAAATAATCTGCGCAAAACGCGACTCACTGCGCAAGAGTGCAGAAAAGAGGATATTTGCATCTACGATGACAGGCTTGGTAGCCTCCATCTATGCTTCCTCAAAGAGATGTTTGACCTGTTGCCATGCCTGTCCTTTGATTTCTTGCGCAAGCAGAGCAGCATCTTCTTCGGTAAGCTGACTACGGCGGCGAATTGATTCTAACTCAAGGTAATCGAGCAATTTCATCAACGACGCTTCATCCGTGTCTGCCTTCGATAGCCGGATGACAATGTCGTCTTGCTCTGTTGAAATTTGGTAAGCGGCTCCCATCGGTAATCTCCTGAATCGTTTAAGCAGGCTGGGTTTTCTAGGACTACAATGGACTATCGTTTGTTCGAGGGGCGCAGGTACTTGTTCTACAAGCAGGTTTTGAACATCTGTCCAAGACAGGAACGCCCTTTCTGAGCCTCCGTTGAAGCCGATGTCTTAGCGAAAGGCAGTTTGAGAGAAGCGAAAGCAGAAAAATGAGCAAGCACGGACGGGTACTGGTAGCGATGAGCGGCGGCGTAGATTCGTCGGTGACGGGCGTGCTGCTGCGCGAGCAGGGCTACGAGGTGATCGGCATCACCATGAAGACGTGGGATTACACCAGCAGTGGCGTGCGCGGCAACAAAGAGGTCGGCTGCTGCTCGCTGGAATCCATGAATGACGCCCGCGCCGTGGCGCTCAAGCACGATTTTACGCACTTCATCGTCGATATCCGCGAAGAGTTTGGCGACTGGGTGATCGAGCGGTTCACCGAAGAGTATCTGGCCGGGCGTACGCCGAATCCGTGTGTGCTCTGCAACACGCACATCAAGTGGGCCGCCCTGCTACGCCGCGCCGATGACCTCGACTGTGATTTCATCGCCACGGGCCACTACGCTCGCGTGCGCCACGACGATGCTTTGGAACGCTACGTCCTTTCCAAAGGACTAGACACCAACAAGGACCAGAGCTACGCGCTGTGGGGCCTACCGCAGCACCATCTGGCGCGGTCCATCTTTCCACTCGGTACTTATACCAAGCCTGAGATTCGGCAGATGGCCACCGACTTCGGCCTCTTGCGCGTCGCCGACAAGCCGGACTCCTACGAGATTTGCTTCGTGCCCGACAACAACTACCGCCGGTTCCTCAAGGATCGGGTAGAAGGGCTGGAAGAAGAGGTAGCCGGCGGCGCGTTTGTGCTCAAGGACGGCACCGTCATCGGGCAGCACGAGGGCTATCCGTTTTACACCATCGGACAGCGGCATGGCCTCGGGCTGGCACTCGGTGAGCCGGTGTACGTCACCCACATTGATGCAGAGACCAACACAATCACGGTGGGGCCCCGCGCAGACCTGTTGCAGCAGACGTTGACAGCGCGGCAGCTTAATCTGATCAAGTACCCCGACTTGCGCGAGGAGCGCCCGGCCATTGGCAAGATCCGCTACAAAGACAATGGTGGTCCTTGTCTCGTCTGGCAGACGGATGACGACACGTTGCAGGTGGCTTTTACTGAAGCCCGCCGCGCCATCACGCCCGGGCAGTCTGTTGTGCTCTACGAAGGCGAGGATGTGCTGGCGGGCGGCTGGATTCATGAGGTAGGCACGGCTGCCACCTCCACAGAAGAGAAGGCAGCCGTGGCGGCCTCGTGAGCAGGTAACAATATTGTAGCGCCTGACCGCTGGATGAACCGGAGGGGCTTATCCATATAAAATGTAGCGTCGATACCCTCCAAAGATCTCGATGCGCCATGAAACGTCTCTCTTTTGGTATTCTGCTTCTATTCCTGTTGATGGCAGCGTGCTCCAACCCATCGCCTGAAGTAGCCCAAACTTCGCCCGACGACGTAGCCGACCCCGGAGAGTTGATCGAATCCGATGATGGACCGGATCCTGCAGATGTCGTCAGCGGCGTGGGCACCATTGTTTACATGGATCTGGAAGGGGGCTTCTATGGCCTGGTCGCCGAAGATGGGACGAAGTACAATCCCCTGAATCTGGAAGAGGAGTTCAAGCAGGACAGCCTGCGTGTGCGCTTCCGTGGGGAGAAGAAAACCGATGTGATGACAACGCGCATGTGGGGCACCAACCTTCAGATCCTCGATATGCTGACGCTGGATTGAGGTGCATGGAGTGGACGCACTGTATCACATCATCATTCATGTTTCTATCGTCATATTGCCAAAGGTGGGAAACAACTTTTTGTCGGTCGCAGGGTGTGGCGTTCTGTATACTATGCCGTGCAAATCCTCCTGAGCTACATCAAATAGAGAAACTATGAGAGACAGAGGTACCATGCAGCGGCTGTTGGTTGTAGAAGACGATCCGCAAATGAGCACCGGCCTGATGCTTTTTCTGGAATCGGAAGGCTACGAAGTGAAGCTCGTCGGCGATGGTGAGTCGGGTCTGCGCGAAGCCGTGGCGCTGCCGAGCTACGATCTGATCATCCTCGACGCCAAGCTGCCCGAACGCAATGGCTTTGAGGTCCTGCGCGAGATTCGCGCCAAAGGCGTAAGCACGCCCGTGCTGATGTTGACGGGGCTGGGCGCACACGAAGACAAAATGCGCGGCTTCGAACTCGGTGCCGACGACTATCTGACCAAGCCGTTCTCCACCGATGAACTAATCGCCCGCATTTTCGCCATTCTGCGGCGGTCCAAAGCCGAGCCGGAAGGGTCCGATGATACCTATCAGGTGGGCGGCCTGACGGTTGACCTTTCAGTGGGCACCGTGCAGCGGGAGGGAGAAGATGTGGAACTGACAGACCTGGAGTACAAGCTGCTGCGCTACCTGATCCTGCACCACGGACGCACCGCCACCCGTGAGCAGATCCTGCGCGATGTGTGGAAGCTGCCCAGCAACGTCGAGACGCGTACCATCGACCGCCACGTCAATGCCCTGCGCAAGATTATGGACGGCGAAGACGAAGAGACGTGGCCCATCAAGAGTGTCTACGGTATTGGCTACAAACTTGCTGACGTAGAGCGCGTGACGGCATAGGATATTGGTTTCTAGTGTCTGGTTGTTTACTCCTAAACCGTAAACCAGTAACCATCAACCAGAAACACTATTCATTAAACCGGTAGCCGATGCCATAGACCGTTTCGATGTAGCGCGGGTTGGACGGGTCCTCCTCGACTTTTTTGCGGATCGAGGCCATGTGTCGGTCGATGGTACGGGTGATGATTTCCTGCTTGATGCCCCACACGTCGCGCAGCAATTGTTTGCGAGAAACCGTCCGTCCCTTGTTTTCGATCAGGTAGCGCAGGATGTCGAATTCGAGCGCGGTGAAGCTGAGTGGCTCGCCATCGCGGGTGGCCTCGTGCGTGCTGAAGTTGATCTCGACATCCCCGATCTCGTAGATCACCATCGGCGTTTTGCTTGGCGGCTGCGTTCGGTGCAGGATGGCCTTGACGCGGGCTGCCAACTCCTCCGCATTGAACGGCTTGGTGATATAATCTTCTACGCCCAGGCCGAATCCTTTCAGGATATTTTCCTGTTCGCCCCGCGCCGTCAGCATCAGGATAGGCGGCACGTGGTCGATTTCCTGGGCTTCCTGCAACACGTCGAACCCGGTCTTCTTGGGCAACATCACATCTAGCAGCACGATGTCGAAGTCAGGATCTTTCTGGAGTTGATCAAGCGCCTCCTCGCCATCAGCAGCCGTGACGACCTCATAGTCGTTGATTTCAAAGTAATCTTGCAGCGCGGCACTGATGTCGGGATCGTCGTCGACGATCAGCATGCGGTAGTTCGTTGTATCGGTAGTGGACATGTGGGAAGCCAGAAGGTTAGCGAAAGGTCAAGAAGCCCATCCTGCTTACTACAAGGTACGGGCGAACCGGGTGCCTAAAATATTGAATTTGAGAGATTATGCCAGCCCAATCGGCGGCGCAAGGGCCCTGTTCCGAAGATCGGAATACAAAGTTACATTTCCAAAGTCCATCCTGCTGCTAATCGGATGAGACCGAAGACGGCGAAGTGGTCTTGGTCTGGGCAACCTGGGTGGCGGCACGCAGCGTTCCAAAGCTAGAGCCTTGCAGCAACAGGCAGAGGGCCCCAACGGCCACGTAGAGCACCAGTTGCCCGCCATGCACAAAGACAGCATAGGTGGCCGCGCTCGCCTGATCGACGCCGAAGAGCAGCACCAACGTCTGGATGGTGATGTAATGGAACGAGCCTACACCGCCCGGTGACGGAATGGCTACGCCGATGGCTCCCAGAAACATGATGCTCCAGGCATCCAGCAGCGAGATGCCGAAAGCGTCCGTCATCCCAAACATGAGGAACGGAATGTACGCCGCCAGCAGATAGCACAGCCAGATGCCTGCTGTACTGCCGCCTAGAAAAAGGCGTCTCGGGCTACGCAGGACAGTGGCGAGACCATCTTTAAAAGAGATCCACAGGGGGGCAATACGCTGGTTCCAGAACCGGGCCATGCGGGAGTCTTTGTGGCGCAACGCCCGTGCAAAGATGAACGCTAGCAGAAGCGTTACTATGAGCAAGAGGCCCAGCAGGAGCCAGAGTGACCCATCTCCCAGTTGTGCCTGAATGGGTGTGAGAAACAGGTCCTGGAGGGCAGCGAAACGGTCGAGGAGAAGTACAAAGACGCTTGTCAGGCCGAAGAGCAGCACCAGCACATCCAGAATCCGTTCGACGACCACGGTACCCAGCACACCTGTAAAGGGCAGCTTTTCTTGGGTCGCGAGGTTGGCGGTGCGGGCAACTTCACCGAGGCGCGGCGCGGCGTAGTTGACCATGTAGCCGATCATCACGGAGTAAAAGGCGATCTTCCGGGAAACGGGTTGTGGTCCGGCTTCTGGGCGGGATGGGGGGAGGGCTTCAAGCAAGGCCTGCCAGCGCCAGGCACGGAGCCAGTGGCTCAAGAGCAGGACGACCCCCATCGGGACGAGCCACCAGTAATTGGCCTCGCGGAGCGTCTCGCCGACTTCCTTGAAATCGACGCCACGTAGCGCAAGGTAGAGCAACACGCCAGCCAAGGCCAGACTACCAACTTGAGCCAGGATCTTGCGTGTTCGGGACGTCACAGTATACGGGGTTTGGGTAGTAGCAAATAAAAAGCGGAGCAGGAAAAAACCCTGCTCCGCCTGCGTATCGACGAAGGTGTCGTCTTGTTTCGTCAGGAGCGCAAATCTACAACTTCTACACCAGCGGGGGGCGTGAAGGTAAAGGTCTTGGCGTCAATGGTGGGATTAAGCTGGATGTTATCGAGCGCGAACACCATTTTCGTGTCGTTCACGTCCAACACTTCCACGCGGGTAATGATGGTGTCGCTGTTGCGAACCCAGAGCGTAGCTTCCTGGAAAAAGGAATCTGCATTTTTGGGAACGAGCCGCAGCTTATAGTGGCGGGTGCCATCCAGCGTGACGGTTTCAACATCGGAGACATTAAACCGCTCATCATAGTTCAGCAGAAAATCGGAAGGGGAAAAGGAGTTGTCATCTTCCACCACATCGTTGATGAGCACCTGCTTTTCGCTGGGACGGTAGATATACATTTCCTCATCCGACACGATCAGCACCTCAGTCCCCGTTTCGACGCGGTATTTGTCGCCTTCCAAAACCAGTTGCCCCGTAAAAGACGATGCTTCGTCGGTATAAGCCGAGGTCATGGTTTGCGTAAACTCAGCGCGGAGTGACTGAATGGTTGCATATTTGTCGCGGAGCCGCTCGAAGACAGTTTCGGCATCCTGGGCGGCAGCGGTCTGTCCAACAGAAAGGACAACCACAGCCAGCAGCAACAGGCGGAGGAGGGTAGTACGCATGATCATAGCAGTGTATGGTCAGATGGTAGGGATCGTCATGGTATGCAGGATGATTTGCAAAGGGCATGCCACGATGACCTGTGAAGTGTCAAACCCGTAACTTGTTCAAAAAAAGGAGCCTTTCAGTAGGAAGATAGCCAGCCATCTCCCTTTCTTGTTGGATTCTTGGAAAACCTGAACCGTATCGAAACCCCGCTGTGGCAGTTCGGGTCCATCGTAACACCAAGATCACCCACCCTTTATCCTTTGGACACTGCATCATGGCTAGCGAGACTTCTCCTTCTGTCCCTTCTGTTTCCTCCTCCACTTCGGAGCAAGCCATTAAGGATTGCCTGACCACCTATCGCATTTGCCGGGCCACGGCTACGCACGGTACGCATTATGGCGGTGTGTGGGCCAGTGGCTCTGTGCTCAATCTCTTAAACGACTGTGCCGAGATGAACCTTGCGGTGGTCGAGTTGCTGAGCCGAGGTTCGCAGTTCAGCCGGAATGTTAGTCACCTGTGCGCGGAAATCTCCGAAACCTGTGCTGAGGCGCTCGCACCGCACGAGCATGCAGATGCCCAGCTTCGTGTTGCCTATGCTGCCTGCCGCCGTTCCCATCTGGTGTGTGCTTACCTCAGTGGTGCGCTACCAGAAGAGGAGTTCGTTCCCCGCGACGTAGCACTTCAGGGTACATTCCCCGCCAGTGACCCCGTGCCACCGCCCACCGAGCTATGATCTAAGGAGCATTAGCGGTTCAGGGAGACGCTAATCATACCCAAATTATGCGTCTTGAGGTGAGCACCAGCGGCAGGCTTCAATAAACCATCCATCTGAAGGTGCCCGACTACCTGCACCGTCGCTCCCCGCGCCATATCCAGTACGCTCTCTGAGGCAAGGGTAATCAGTGCGTTTTCTTCAATGATCACCGTTGCATCGGGCTCAATATGCAGGCCTTTGGAGAAAGTAAGCGTCGTGCCGAGGTGCAAGGTTGTACCACGCTTCACTACCACTTTTTGCTCGAAGGTATACCCCTCGGTTTCGTCTCCGATCCACGATGCTGTACGGACCACCGGGCGGTGCCGGAAGTCAGGGACATAATCGAAAACCATGGTGTCGGCTGATCCGGGAAGGTAGCGGATGTTGTCGATGGCCTGCCAGGAGGGTTCGTAGTCACCGGGGTAGTGGGTGTAGCCGTTGATGTTGGGGCGGGTCCAGGGCGTCAGTTGGGTAGCCGTGCCAGGGCCAAAGAGGTCGCCTTCATAGGCGGCGTTACGCACCGAAAGGTCGAGGGTGTTGTCGGCGGGAAGGACATCAAGACGAGTCCCATCGGCAAGCTGAACGAGCAGCCCGTTTGTGCGAAGCTGGCCCATCTCGAAGCGGTTATTCAGGCCACCATCGCGCCGTACATCGAAAGGGCCGAGGCGCTGGC
>DATGCC010000943.1:0-3880 GCA_035312345.1 Rhodothermales bacterium | reverse complement strand
CTTCAGCCAGGTGGATTCTTCAATGAAGCGACACTACGGGGGCACGGGCCTGGGCCTGGCTATCTCGAAGCAACTCGTGGAGGCCATGGGCGGGAGGATCTGGGTAGAGAGCGAGCCGGGCGAGGGCGCAACCTTCTCCTTCGAAATCAAGGCATCCGCAGCGGAAGGAACGACGGCTATCCTGCCGGGTCTGGAAACATTGGAAGGCCGCCGTGTGCTCATCATTGACGATAATGCGACGAGCCGGTGGATGCTAACACGACAGGTACAATCCGTCGGGATGGTGGCTACAGCGGTTGCTTCTGCACCGGAGGCGCTTCGTTGTCTGGAGGGGGAAGCGCCGTTCGATGTAGTCCTGCTTGATGCACAGTTGCCGGGAGTGAACGAGCAGATCGTTGCCGCTTTCCTCACACACCACAGCCAGCGTCTGCCGCAGGTTCTGCTCGGCGCGCTCGGGCAGTCCATGAAGGAGCAGGCGGGTTGGCCGGGGGCTAGTCTGGCCAAGCCGGTAAAACGAGAGCAACTCTTCCGTACCCTTATCGGGGTGCTAGCCACACAGGATCTGAGTGCTATAAAAGGGGCGGCCTCGCCATTGGAGGGCGATGGTGCCATCGGCGGTTTTGACGTGGCCCCGCACGCAGCGACGCGTTCACGGTTGCGGGTGCTGGTGGCCGAGGACAACGTGGTCAACCAGAAGGTCATCCGGTATCTGTTGGAGAAGCTGGGTTATGCGGCCGATGTGGTGGCAAACGGGTATGAAGTGTTGGAGGCTATGCAGCGGCAATGCTATGACGTCATTTTGATGGACATGCGGATGCCGGAGATGGATGGCCTCGAAGCGATCACCCGCATCCGGTGCAAATGGCCATCGGCGCAGCAGCCGGAGATCATCGCCCTTACAGCAGATGTGACGCAGGAGACGAGGGAAGCGTGTGAACTGGCGGGGGTCCGCGAATACCTCAGCAAGCCAGTACAAGTCGACAAGATGCGCGAAGCCTTGGCCCAGATTGTTCCGCTAGGCACCTTCTGATACTAATTTGGAATTAAATCAGCCGCTGGATCGTGGCCTCGACGACATCAATTTGAAAGGGCTTGCTGAGGATCACGTCGATGTCCTCGTCCGGTTCTCCCACCTCGGTGTCGCCGGTGAGCAGGACGATGGGTAGGTCGGGGAAGCGGCGGCGCAGGATGATGGCGAGTTCGCGTCCGTTCATTTCCGGCATGGCCTGGTCCACGAAGATAATGTCGAAGCGGTGCTCGTCCACAAGTTCGAGAGCAGTGGGGCCAGAGGGGGCCGTTTGCACGTCGTGCCCGCGCAGTTTGAGGAGCTTCGAGAGGACGGACCGCACCATCTCTTCATCGTCTACAAGCAGAACGCGGGCGTGGCGGGACGGCTGGTCCTCGTCTTCTGTCGGGGCAACAGGTTGCGCGTCCGTCGCTTCGGGAAACGTCATCAGAAAAGACGACCCTTTACCCAGGTGTGAGGTAACGTTGACCAGTCCATCGTGCTCCTGGATGATGCCATAGCTCACGGCCAGCCCCATGCCAGTGCCGTGCTCGCCCTTCGTCGTGAAGAGCGGCTCGAAGATCCGTTTGCGCACCGCGTCGCTCATGCCCATGCCTGTGTCCGTGATGCGCACCTGCACGCCGATGTCCTTTTTGTAATCGGTGTTGATCGTCAGCGTGCCGCCTTCGGGCATGGCCTGCACCGCGTTCAGGATCATGTTGACAAACACCTCACGCATTTCGGCGGCATCGCCCATGACAGGCGGCACCTCCTGCAAATCCAGGTTCATGCGGATCTCGATGCCCTGGCGGCGCGGCTCGTTGTACCAATAGGGGCGCGTCAGCAACACGCAATCCTGTACGAGACTCGGTACATCAAGTGGCTCAAAGAGGGTCTGCTTTTCCTGGCGGATGTACTGCTGGATCTTGCGCACCAGCGCCGCGCCGTCGAGGGCTGCTTTCTCAATGGTGCCAAGGTTCTGGGGGAACGAGGCGGGTAGCGGCTGACCTACTTCGAGGTTTTTGAGCAGTTCGGTATAACCAAGGATGCCGCTGAGCAGGTTATTGAAGTCGTGGGCAATGCCCATCGTCATGCGCCCGAGCGTTTCGAGGCGATGGCGCTGCGTCTGACTGAGCGTCCAGCTTGCCGGTTCGGTCAATACTTCGCCCGAGATGGTGACGGCCTGTACGTGCTTGCTACCCGAGGCGTCGATCAGGTACACGGGCAGGAAGTTGAGCAGCACCGGCAGCGGCTCGTCGCGGTCGTCCTGGGGGACGGTAAAGATCTGATTGGTAACGAGCAGGCCTGTCGCGGCTTCCTGCACGTAATTGCGCGCGAGGCGCTGGTCCTCGGCCGGTAGCTGGGTCCATGCCTCAGCCGTCGTGCCAAAGATCTCTTGCCACGCTTCGTTGCAAGCGATCAGGCTGCCTTCGAGGGAGCAGGTGGCTACCAGGATGGCTGGTTCTACAGGGGCAAAGGCTTCTGGCGAATCTGACATGAAAATGGGGGTGTGGCAGTCGTCCGTTGGGGGATAATAAGCTGTAGATTTAATACAATAGCCAGTAGCAGCACGACTTCTTGGTGGAATCTCACAAAAAACGAGGACAGCAGTTTCATGCTGTGCGACCAAAACCCGCCGTCAGGCGTTCTTGGGTTTAGGCCATCGGAATGCGTTCCGTGAGCACCTCATGCGAAACCGTTGCTTGTTCTAACCTCCGAAAATAGCATAAAGCAAACACGATTGTTAACCATGTGGCACGAGAATATTCTGGGTACCATTGGCGACACCCCGCTGGTGCGCATCAACCGTCTCGCCGCCGACGTGCCCTGCACCGTCCTGGCGAAGCTCGAATACTTCAATCCGGGCGCATCGGTCAAGGACCGCATCGGGATCAGCATGCTGAAGGATGCTGAGGAACGAGGGCAGATCAAGCCGGGTGGTACCATCATCGAAGGCACCAGCGGCAATACCGGGGCCGGGCTGGCCCTTGCCGCCATCGCCAAAGGCTACCGGTGTATCTTCACAACGACGGACAAGCAGAGCCAGGAGAAAGTCGATGTGCTGCGGGCGCTGGGAGCTGAGGTGATGATCTGTCCGACCAACGTCGCCCCCGACGACCCACGCTCGTACTACATGGTGGCGCGGCGGCTGGCCGAGGAGATTCCCAACTCGGTCTACCTCAACCAGTATGACAACCCCGCCAATGCAGAGGCGCATTATCTGACGACAGGGCCGGAACTGTGGAAGCAGACCGACGGGCGCATCACGCACTACTTCGCCGGGGCGGGGACGGGTGGCACCATCTCGGGCACGGCGCGCTATCTCAAGGAGCAAAATCCCGACATCAAAGCCATCGGCGTCGATCCGTTCGGGTCGGTCTATTACAAATATTTTCAGACGGGCGAGTTCGATGAGGACGAGATCTACCCGTATCTGACCGAAGGGGTTGGCGAAGACATTCTGGCGCAAAACATGAACTTCAACATCGTCGATGACTACGTGCAGGTAGCGGACAAGGCGGCGATGCAGTGGACGCGGCGGCTGGCGCGGGAAGAGGGCCTTTTCGTCGGGCAATCCTGCGGGATGGCGATGGCCGGGGCGTTGCAGTGGCTCCGCGAACACCGTAGCGACCTTTCGGAGGATGATGTGGTCGTGGTGCTCCTGCCTGACTCGGGCTTCCGCTACCTGCGTAAAACCTACAACGACGACTGGATGCGCAACCATGGTTTCCTTGAACGCCAGCCCGACCTGACCGTCGATCAGGTGCTCACGTCTCGCAAACAGGACCGCACGGTCATCGCCGTCTCGCCAGACGATACCCTGGGCGAAGCCATTGGACGCATGGCGGAATCGGGGATTTCGCAGCTTCCGGT
>DATGCC010000942.1:0-5331 GCA_035312345.1 Rhodothermales bacterium | reverse complement strand
CCTATCCAGTAGGCTCCGTTGGCTCCGGCGAGCATCACCTGTACGTGCCGGTTGCGCAGTATCGGATAGGGCGACGGCTCAAAGGTATATCCGTCATAGATAGTAACACCTTCCTCGCCCCCGATCCAGAAACGCCCCTCGGCATCCTGCATGATGGCTTCTACATGATTCTGCGCCAGCCCGTCGGCGGTATCGTAGCAGGTAAACGTTTGGTCGTCCTTACGGCACAGCCCTGCTTCCGTCCCGAGCCATAGCTTCTGCTGATGATCTACAAACAAGGCGCTGATCTCGGGAACAGGGCTGCCCGGCATTATCGGATAAGGCGTAAACGTGGCCTCCCTGTCATAATGGACCAGCCCTTCTCCGGACACTGCCAGCCACAGATCTCCTTTCGCTCCCAGCGCCATCTGCTGGACATGCTTACCTTCCAATGCTGGAATCGTCTCGAAAGACAGGCCATCATAGCGCGCCAAGCCTTCTTCTGTCGCAAGCCATAGGATTCCGTCCCGGTCTTCTATGATGTCATTGACGGTGTTCGAGGGCAGGCCATCATAGCGAGAAAAGTTGGTAAATGTATGCCCATCGAACCGGCTCACGCCACCGCCCGAAGTGCCGACCCAAAGGTATCCTGCCCCACTTTCGAGGATCGTGCTGGGCTGAGAGAGCGCCAGCCCATCATCAATAGTGTACGCCTCAAAATCATACCGCTGTGCCTGCGCAGGGCCAGCAATCAGGCTCCACAAGAAAAGGCACTGAAGTAATCCCCACTTATATGACCTGCCACCCATGATTTTTGCTTGTTTGATACTACAAAGCGCAACGTGCCTAGATGTCGTCGCTTCTCCCTGGCAAGTATCAGCCAGATCCCAAATTATATTAAGGCACATGGGTAATAATTACACGACATCCATCATCAGAGATGTATTACACCCAAATTTGGCTGCATGACATGACAATGACAAGCACTAAGTCAAATGCAAAAAGGGGTTAGCCTATTTCCAAGACACCGTTAGTCTGAGGACAGCCCCCAGGTCTTCGCGAGTCGTTCTATTAAAACACGCTCCTCAACCAGCAGCACCCCGTCTGCCTGGGCAATGTACTGCAAGTCGGCCAGTATCGCCGGGCGTTGGTGGGCAGGCACGGTTGTGCTGACAGCCTCCACGGCATCGGTCAGGGTACGCCCCTCTGGTTGCTCTTCATAGGTATAAAGAACCTCATCCCACACCCGCCGTAGCCTTTCCGGTGGTGCACCGGGCATCCATTCGCCGATCTTTTCGAGAATCGCGTCTACCTCCTGGCGATGCAGCACCTCATCGGTGCGGTGCGCCAGCGTCACGTAGATCAACGCGAGGTCGTGAATGGGCGTCCAGCCCGCAGCGCCATGCTGGGCTACAAAGATGCTCCAGGCCTCATTGGAATGGGCCTCGCCTTCAGCATCAAGCTGCCAGGCTTCGGCAAGTTCTCCGATGAACGCAGCCTCGGCATACAGAAATGCATCGTCCGCCTTGCCAATATCGGTCAGATCTTTGATAATGCGCGCCTTCAAGCCTGGGGGCACCGTCTGCCGAAGATGCAGGATGGCCGAGTCGATGCGGGCTTGCACATCCTCTTGCGTGTAGGCATCCAGAGCTTCTTTAATGGCATGCAAAACGGTTCCCTGCCCTACCCCGGCCTGGAGATCCTGCAAGCGCTGGGCCACCAGATCCATCTCAACGGGATCAAGCTTCTGATCGGTGCCGTGGGCCAGGGCAATGTAGAGCAATGCCAGATCGCGTAAGACGTTTTCGCCTTGATCCAAAGGGTCCATCGTTGATGCAGGCTGTCAGAAGGATACGCTTGCGAGCAGCACACGCTTAGTTGTTACGAAAGTGCCACGGTGTACGCGCAAATACCCAATTTGTAACAGCTTGAAACGTAAAAGGGCGGTCCCATTGCGCAGGACCGCCCCGATGGGGCGTAGCATGCTCCGCCTCTACTACCAAAATGACATCAATTCGTCCCGCTGCTGGCAGTAGTGGCGTCGGTGTCTATGATGACAGCAGGTACGGCATTATCGCGGACAAGTTGGTTGAAAGCAGGCAGGTCCGTCGCCAACACCTCGCGCAGTTCGGTGAGGTGGGTATCGATCTTGGCCGTCACCTCCTGCTTCACCGCATACGCCTGATCCGTTGGACGGTAGTCGCCTGCCGCGACGACGCCCACGAGACCGCTGAGCTTGTTGTTGAGCCGGATCGGGAAGTTGAGTGGATCCTGATTGCTGCGGTTTTTGGTCTGGTACAACGCTTCCTCAATCGTCGTGACCTTCTCGACCAGTTCCTTTCCGGCTTCCTCAATCGCCTCTTTGCCCTGCTGCTCATCTGTCAGCCGCGCAGTGATGCCGTTGACCTGCTCGCGCACATCGCGGATTTGTTTAATGGCCTTGTGCGTCTCGCTCAGCTTGTCTCGCACCTCTTCGAGAAAGTCGAACTGCGCCTGCAAATCGGCCTGAGAGACCTGAGAGCGCGGGTCGCTCTGGATCTCGAAGGGCACCTCGGTCGAGTCGTCGCCAGCGATGAGACGGGCGCGGTAGGTGCCGGGTATGGCCCTCGGTCCCCCGAGCCCACCGCCCCACAGGATGATGCCGTCGAAGCGCTCGGCATCCGGATAGCGCATGTCCCAAGCGAATTGGTTCATGCCTGCCGTCAACGGCATGGTTTTGTCCTTCGACTTCGGCGAAAACGTGTCGATGGGGGTGCCGTCCTGCTCCAAGATGCGCAACTTGACGTTACTACTGTCGGGGAGTTCACCGAAGTAGTAATGGAGCACCGCGCCGCTGGGTGGGTTCTTGCCAACACCATTACCACCTACGCCACCACCCAGCCGGTACGTCGGGCGCGGCTCGTAAACCCACATGTCACTCTGCGCGACTTCATCCGAAAGCTGATGCAGCGGCGTCAGGTCGTCCATCACCCAGAACGAACGGCCCTGCGTGGCAACGATCAGGTCGTTGTCTTTGATGGCGAGGTCAGTAATCGGCACCACGGGCAGGTTGCGCTGAAACGACTGCCAGTTTGCACCATCGTCGAACGAGATGTACATCCCGCTTTCCGTCCCGGCAAAGAGCAACCCCTCCCGCTCAGGATCGACTTCGATGGCGCGGGTAAAATGCGCCGGATCGATGCCGTCGGTGATCTTCGTCCAGGTCTGGCCGTAGTCCTTGGTTTTGTAGAGATAGGGCTGGAAGTCGTCGCTTTTGTACATCGTGGCGGCAACGTAGGCCCCGCCGTCGGCGTGCGGATCAAGCACGATCTCGTTGATCTGAATGTATGCAGGCATGATCCGCTCCGGGGGCGTAATGTCGACCCAGCTTTGTCCACCGTTGCGCGTGATGTGAATCAGTCCATCATCGGAGCCTACCCAGATGACACCCGGCTCGGTCGGGCTCTCCGCCATCGCGAAGATCGTCCCGTAATACTCGACGCTGGTGTTGTCCTTCGTGATCGGCCCACCGGATGATCCCATCCTGGTCGTGTCGTTGCGCGTCAGGTCCGGGCTGATGGCGGTCCAGCTTTGCCCTTCATTCGTCGTCTTGAACAGCACATTGGCCGCCGCGTAGAGCGGGTACACGCCGGAGGCATCCTTGTGCGGCGAAAACACAATCGGAAAATTCCACTGGAAACGGTAGGAAATGTCCTTCGCTGCCTCGCCCATCGGGTTTTCGGGCCACACGTTGACGGCACGGCGCTCGCCTGTCTCGTGGTTGACGCGGGTGAGATAACCGCCGTAGGAACCGCCGTAGACGATGTCCGGGTTTTCGGGATGCGGTGCAAGCCAGCCGCTCTCGCCCCCTGCGGTCGATTCCCAATCCTGCTCGTCGATGCCAAAGCCTTCGGTGCGGTGCGGGATGCGGACGGTCGAGTTGTCCTGCTGCGCGCCGTAGATGCGATACGGGAAATGGTTGTCCGTCGTCACGCGGTAGAACTGGGCCGTGGGCTGGTTGTGGTACGTGCTCCAGTTCTCGCCGCCGCTGTAGCTTACCTGCGCCCCGCCATCGTCGCCGATGACCATGCGGCGTGAATCTTCGGGCGCGATCCACAGATCGTGGTGGTCGCCGTGTGGGGTGCCGATGCGGTTGTAGGTGCTGCCGCCGTCTTTCGAGTGCCAGAAACCCACGTTGAGCACGTAAACACCATCTTCGTTTTGCGGATCGGCGTAGATGCGGGTGTAATACCAGGCCCGCTGCCGCAAGCTGCGGTCGTCGTTGATCTTGCGCCAGTTCGCGCCGCCGTCGTCCGACCTAAACACGCCGCCTTCCTCTGCCTCAACGATAGCCCACACGCGATTTGGATTCGCCGGAGAAATCGTCACGCCAATGATGCCGAGCGTGCCTTGCGGCAGGCCGTTGCCCTGGCTCGTTACCTCGGTCCAGGTATCGCCACCGTCGGTCGATTTCCAGAGGCCGGAATGGGGACCGCCACTCTCCAGACTGTACGGCGTGCGCTTCACCTGCCAGATACTCACCCACAAATTGCGCGGGTTGGACGGATCCATGATGAGATCGACCGCCCCGGCCTCGTCGTTGACATACAGAACCTTCTCCCACGTCTCGCCGCCATCTTTGCTGCGAAACACGCCGCGCTGCTCGTTCGGGCCGAAGAGATGCCCGAGTGCCGCCACATAGACAAGGTCCGGATTCCTGGGGTGGATGCGGATGCGCGGGACATGCCGCGTATCGTTCAGGCCGATATTTGTCCACGTCTTGCCCGCATCAAGCGATTTCCACATCCCGTAGCCGTGCGAAACGTTGCCACGCACCGTCTTCTCCCCACCACCCACATAAATCACATTCGGATCCCACTCGCTCACTGCCACCGCCCCGATGCTGCCGCCGAAGTACCCATCCGAAATGTTCTGCCACGACGAGCCGCCATCTTCGGTCTTCCAAACACCGCCACCCGTTGAACCAAAATAATACGTCAGCGGCTGACCAGGAACGCCGGTCACCGCCGCTGAACGACCGCCTCGATACGGACCGATGTTGCGATATTCGAGCGCGTTATAAAGCGTTGTGTCGTAGGTCGCAGATTGAGCCTGGCTTGTTTCAGGCAGCAGGCACCATACCAGGACGGCACACAGCAGAAGTAGGCGATAGCAGAAGGGTTTCATCGTCCGGTGGGGGAAGGCTGGTAGATAGTGGATGGTGGATGGTGATTTTCAGACCGCTTATCGCAGTACGGACAGATCCAACACGAAGCCCGGCAATACATCTTCGCCGGAGACAGGGTGATCGAACCCCTGCACCGTGTCCTGGCTGCCATCGGCGCGGTAGATGCCAACGGTTTCATCTTCGGG
>DATGCC010000941.1:0-27724 GCA_035312345.1 Rhodothermales bacterium | reverse complement strand
GCCCCGCTACGGCAGCCGCTACTTCGGGCCGTGTGCCTGGCGGGATGGTCAGGCGGATGGGGGTTTGCAGGCCCTTGCGTAGTGTGTTGAGCAAGTCATAATTGGACTGCCCGGTTTCGAAAGCATAGTGCCCGGCTTTGATCTGGCTGCCCCATCCGGTCACCTCGCCCATCCACCTAAACGAGCTACGTGAGGTGAGTAGGTCGCCATTTTCTAGCGAATCGACGACGGTTTCAAAGCTCGATCCGGGTGGAATCCTGACGCTACGCTCGCCTTCGTACACGGGCGTATTGGGCCTGAACATCATCCACGCCCCTGTGCCTGCCACCAGGGCACCGAGCAGGAACAGCACGAGGAGGATTCGGAAAACTATTTTACCCATTGCGGTGCTTTGGTGGATAGTGGAAAGTTGATGGTCGATAGAGAGAAACGGCTTGCTATCTATCATCAACCGTCAATATGCAGCGAGATGTAGGAAACCAAACAAAAACGCTTCTATTGCTCATCGGGTTCATCCTGATACCGCTGGCGCTCCAGCGAGCGGGTTTCGTCAATGACACGTTCGAAGAGGCGGCGCACGGCTTCGTTGGGTAGGGGGCCTTGGTTGTTGTTCATCACATTACGAATAACCTCTTCTTCGCGGCGTGGCACGTAGACCGGCAGGTCCAACTGCTTTTTGATATGGCCGATGACATTGGCACACCGCGAGCGCTCGTTCAGTAGCTGCAGCACAGCCCGGTCGATCTCGTCGATGCGGTTGCGGTAGGGGCGCAGGTCATCTGGTGTAGGATTTTCTGGGAGCGCAGGCAGATCTCCCTCGAAGTGCGCCAGCGTGTGGCGTAGGGTTTCAATGAGCATAGACAGGGACAGCTAGCGACAAGTGGGCGCATCAGGTTGATCAAAAGTACGGCATTGCGGCATCAAATGGATACCTCAGCCAAGCGCGAGGCTGGGTTGCGCCGTCAGGGACAGCGGGCTGGTGCGCCCGGCAGCAAGTTTGTAATGGGCAGTGACGGCGATCATGGCGGCATTGTCCATACAGTACTTGAGCGGTGGCAGGTGCAGCGTGATCCCTTCTTCCTCCACCAACGCCTCCGCAGCAGCGCGCAACCCGGTATTGGCCGAGACACCACCGACCACGGCTACATCTTTCACGCCTGTCTCACGCACACCACGCCGTAGGGCATCAACCAGCACATCAATGATAGCTTGCTGAAACGAGGCGCACAGATCGGCCAAGTGGTCGTCCAGAAAGTGGATGCGTTCTTCTTCGGAGAAGGCATTGAGGTAATACAACACCGAGGTTTTCAGACCACTGAAGGAGAATTCATAGCCATCAGGATCGGGCCGAGTGCGGGGGAAGCGGTGGAAGTCAGGATCGCCCTGCTGCGCCAGCCGGTCGATGGTAGGGCCACCGGGGTAGCCGAGGTCGAGTAGCTTGGCGACCTTGTCGAAGGCTTCTCCTGCTGCATCGTCGCGGGTTTGGCCGAGTAGCGCCAGCGCGAAGCCATCGTCCACATGCACGAGTTGCGTGTGCCCGCCGGAGACGACGAGGCAGAGATACGGGAACGCCGGGCGGCCTTCGATAAAGACGGAATAAATGTGCCCTTCCAAATGATTGATGCCGACGAGTGGAATGCCGAGACCCAGCGCGTACGCTTTTGCAAAACTCAGCCCGACGAGCAGCGAGCCTGCCAGCCCTGGGCCATACGTCACCGCTATGGCATCCAGGTCCTCACGGGCGATGCTTGCTTCGTTGAGTGCCTGTGCCACGACGGGCACGATGAGCCGCTGGTGATCCCGTGAGGCCAGTTCAGGTACCACGCCGCCGTAGTCGCCATGCACATCCTGCGACGACACCACGTTGGCCCGTAGCTCGCCACCTACGACAACCGCCGCTGCTGTGTCGTCGCACGAGCTTTCGATGCCAAGGATAATAGGGGTGTCGGGCATACTAAATGCGGTGTAGGTGCGTTTGGCTTGAGGACGGGGTTGTCCGTTGTTCGGGTTCAGTTATCAGTGACTGGATGACAACCGATTACTGGTAACTGACCACCAAGAATGCCAGCCTCGGCGCAGGGTTTCGCAGGAAAAGATACAGGCGGTAGCAAATCCCTGTTTTTTTGCACCAAAGCGCTGAAGCATAAGCAGAACAAAACGAGCACGCTTTTGTATTGACAAAGGTGTCCGCTCGTTCTATACTTGAACAAGTATCCTTCTATCCAAGGCCGAACTCCCATGCGTAAAACGCTCTCTCTGCTGTTTTTGATTGCCTTCCTCGGGCTTGCCATCCCGGCGCAGGCGCAGTTCCGCACCGATGTCAACGAACAGCGAGCGCCGTCGCGGCTCTACAACAATGAAGCCGCCAGCTTCCTGCTCAACACTGTGTTCAACCCGGCCCATTTCAAGATGAGCCACACGTATGAGATGTCTATCGGGGGGAGCCGGTACGGCACGTCGTCGCTGGGGATGTACACGAACACGATGGCCTGGCAGTTCAACGACAAGCTGGCCGCCCGTGTGGATGTGAGCGCGGCGTATTCGCCTTTCAATACCGGCGGGTTCGGGCAGGGCGAGCAGAAACCCCAGGTTTTTCTGCGCAACGCCGAGGTGGCCTACCGGCCCATGGAGAACATGCAGATTCATTTGCAGATCCGCCAGAGTCCATACGGAGCGTATGCCAGCCCCTACGGCTACTACAATCCAGGCTATGGCTACCGGGATGCCGGATATCACATGGGGCCGTCGTCGGACCTCTTCTGGAAGGATAGCGCACGATAATTAGATCCACAGCTACATATAGGAGAGCGCGGCGCGCCCGGCAGCAGGGGGTGTCGCGCTTCTTTGTTCGGTCCACCTCTTCTTTTTCTAGCCGCAGAGAACCCACGCATGGCTTCGCAACGCACCGGTCTGGGCACGGTCCTGTTCAACCTGATGCTGGTTGTGCTCGGGTTGGTAGTGGTCGTGCTGCTCTACGCGTTTGTCTCAAGCAGCTTTACCTCCACACCCGACCCGACCCGCGACGCCAACCCCGGCGATCTGGTGGGCGACATCATCCAGGTGGAGGTGCGCAATGGCTGTGGCGTCACCGGGCTGGCAGCCGAGATGACGCAGTTCCTGCGCGGCGAGGGTTTCGATGTGGTGGAAGTCGGCGACTACACCTCGTTCAACGAGCCGAAGACACTGGTGATCGACCGCGTCGGCAATCTGGAGGCGGCCCGGCAGGTGGCAGCGTCGCTCGGGCTGCCAGAAGATCGCGTTATTCAGGATATTCGCCAGGATTACTTCCTCGACGCTTCGGTCGTCATCGGGCAGGACTACGCCACCATTCCGCCGTTCGCAGGCGATTGAGTAACGTCTGTGTGACCTGGGAGCGTTTTTTGGCCCTGAACGTATCCTTCCGAGCAACAGATAGGCTCATCTTTCGTCTATATCAACGCACTGCTATTAACCAAACCGTGGAGGTTGTCTTCTAGCGTATGAGTACAACCAGAGAATTCGCACCCGCACGAACTAAAGACAAAAAACGTTCAACCCCAACGCCAGCTCGTGTGCTGGCCACCCATGCGGTCAATGCAGCCCTCGAAAAGAAAGCGCATGACATCGCCGTGATGGACATGCGTAAGGTCAGCGGCGTCGCTGATTATTTTGTGATTTGCACCGGCGACGCGGACCTTCAGGTAAAAGCCATTCACGAAGCCATCCAGGACCGTATCCGGGAGCAATGCCAGGAGCGGCCCTGGCACGTTGAAGGAGCCGAGCATCGCCAGTGGGTCCTGCTCGATTATGTAGACCTCGTCGTCCACATCTTTGATGCCGAGAAACGCGCCTTCTACGACCTCGAACGCCTGTGGGGCGATGCACCCGTCGAAGAAGTGCCCGATGACGCCGATTCGGCAGCGGGTGTGAAGTTGCTTCAAGAGAAAAAATCGTCCTAATCCTCTACCGATTGCGCGGGCTTTGCCATGGATCAAAAAAGCACTATGCGACTGCTCAGCATGGCCTGCGTATTACTGGTGTTGGGCCTGGCGACTGGCTGCGTCGGCTCGCGCGAAGCGGAAGAGGTGCCGCCGGATCAACGGTTCGGTCATCGCTATGCCAATAGCGGCCCCGATGGGCGGATGACGACGGCGATCTCGCAGCCGGATTCCAGTGTGAGCTATTTCTACTATCCAGCGGTGTTCGACACCGTCGTGGTGCGGCCTGAGCCTTTCGCCCCGGACATCCCTGCTGCCAGCCAGCAAGTGACGGTGGAGGTGCTCATCAAGGGTGCGTTTCCCGATGCATGCTCCGAACTGCACGACGTAGCGCAGGAGCGCGCTGGCAACATTCTGGATGTTGCGCTGATGATGCGCAAGCCGGAGGGCAGCATCTGTGCCAGCGTGCGCCGCCCGTACCGGTTCTATATGATGCTGGAGGGGTCGTATGGCATCGGGCACTATACGCTCAAGCTGAATAATAAGAACGTGGCGTTCCAGATCATGGCCTCAGAGGATGAGGCGCGGTGACACAATTCCCATAAAAGCACGACACAACGGACGGGAACTTGGGTTTCGCGTCCGTTTTTTTGGTATCCATTGCGTGAGACGTCCACGGATTGAGAAGAGAAGATAGTATGCGCCGAGAAGGATGGTATATGAGCGCGCTGGTGACGCTGGTGCTAGTGCTGTATCCTGTGCTGGCTCTGTCCCACGCTGGCGGCCCAGACCCGCGTCGAACAGGGGCTCCAGTACCGGGTGGTGGCTTCGAACTGACCTGTGGTGATGGCGATACCTGCCATAGCGATGCGGCGGTGAACAGTGGTCCGGGTTCAATTAGCATTGAGGCCCCAGGAAGTTATGGTCCTGATAATCCCTTAGAAATAACCGTGCGCGTGGAAGAGGCTGGAAAAACATTCTTCGGTTTCGAGATTGCCGTCAAGGACGCCAGCCATGAGCATGCTGGTACACTCGAACTCATCGACGACAACGTCACGCGCTACGCCCATCCGTCCAATCAAGAATATGTGAGCCATGATGGCCCGAATGGTCTGCTGCAAAATGCCTGGACGATGCGCTGGGTGCCGCCAGGCGAAGATGTAGGTCCTGTAACCATCTACGCTGCTGGCAATGCCGCCAATGGTAATGGAGGAAGCAATGGCGATAATGTCTACACGATCAGCAAGACGCTGACGTTTGACATCGCGGCAGATGTGGAAGCCGAGGCGGTGCCAGCCGTTTTTGCTTTAGCGCGGGCCTATCCCAACCCGTTCACTTCGCAGACCACCATCCGCTACGACTTGAAGCACGCCGCACCGGTCACGCTGGTTCTCTACGACGCACTCGGACGCCGCGTACGCCTGCGCAACCTGGGCCCGCAGCCGATTGGCCCACACGAAGTGCGCCTCGACGCCCGTGGCTTGCCGGCCGGATGGTACCTCTACGAACTGCGCACGCCACAAGCCCGCGAGGCCCGCCCGTTGTTGCTGATGAAATAGCAGTCAAGCATGCGGATTTCAAGTGCCGGGTTTCGTTCTTTGTAGAGGATTGCGAAACCGGATCTTTCATTTCCAGGCAAGACGTATGCGACTCTTCTTTATCCTCGGTGCGGTAGCTGCCGGGCTGGCAGTGGCGCTTGGGGCCTTTGGTGCCCATGGGCTAGAAAATCGCGTCACACCCGAACGGCTCGATACATTCAAGACGGGTGTACTTTACCACATGGTTCACGCGCTGGCGTTGCTGGCCGTCGGCTGGGCAATGGCGCAGTGGCCGGGCGGTGCCGTGCAGTGGGCTGGCTATCTGTTTCTGGCGGGCATCGTCCTCTTTTCAGGCAGCCTCTACCTGCTCGTCCTGACGGACACGCCGCTGTTTGGTATCATCACGCCGTTTGGCGGCATTGCCTTCATTGCAGGCTGGATGCTACTGGCGTGGGGTGTTTATCGCGGTGGCTGATTGAAATACAAATGACTACCCCTACAGGTTTTGCATGAGTTTCCGATTATCCATTCTTCGCGTCAATCCATCCGCGCTCGGTGCATTCCTCCAGGAAGAGATAATGATATGGCATCACTTAGATGAGCTACCACGAGGAACTTCGGCGCGAGTGATACAGCCCATCGCTGATATGACACCTGTCTTGCGACTCGGATGCGGAAAGGTGTGGGAAGATGTCGTGAGTCATGCACTCGGGGTTGGTTCTGAGCATGAGCATGCTCGGTGGGAATGGGATGATGTGTTTGACGAACTCATCCCGCGTATTCTCATGGGCACCGAAGTGCTGACGTATGACTCGGGCGAGACCGCGCTACGTTACAACACGCCGGAGCAGGTTCACCGCTTTCATAGCTGCATGACAGCAGCCTTTAACGAGACGTTCGTGGCGGATTTCAAGCTTGAATATATAGAACAACTCGTGGAGAACGTTCGGGCTTTCTATGAGATCGCAAATCGTAATGGGGAAGCTACCCTACATGCTTGGGTATAGATCTATCACATCACAAAGAAACCCCTGAAGCATTGTGGCTCCAGGGGTTCGTGGCAAAAGCGAGGTTGTGCCGTGTTAGGCGATTTCGTCTTCCTCGAAGAGCAGCGTGATGCTCGGCAGCAGGCTCTGGTCGCGGGCCAGTTGCAAGAGCACTTCGGCGGCCTCGTCGGGCGACTCGTAGGTGCCGTATTCGTCGGAGTCTATGGCAAGCGCGTAGCCGATCTCATCGTTCTCATCGGGGCTGTAGTCTTCCCACTCCGTTGCTTCTTCGATGATGAAAATGCCGTCTTCGGGCATATAGGAGGCTACGTACCGTTCCTGACCGCTGGAAGCATCGATCAGGCTCAGGTTGCCGAGCGCCCCGAACTCCTCATCGTAGAACAGCGTCTCTGTGATCAGACGCCGGGTGAAGTGATCCATATTAAATGTATTCATAGTTGTTTGCTCGTGCTAAGGGCGGATGATGGAAAGCGATGACGAATCACACCGTGCGAGGGGTCGCCATGTTCCAGCGTTACGCACGGTAGAGTGGGACGTCTGGTTCCAGTGTGGCAGGTGGGCGCAGATGGCTTTCCAAGTCTTTTACCTCCAACAGGGTTTCGAGGTAGGCGAACGCCTCTGTTCCAGTCAGGGGATGGAGGTCAGTATCAAAGCAGGCTGCGAAATGAACAAGCAGCCGCTCGTGTAGTGCGGCCTCGTCGATGGGTGCTCCCGTTTCTTGCGCCAGCGAGGTGACGCCCCGGTCGTTGATGCCGCAGGGCACAATGTGGTCAAAGAAAGAGAGATCGGTGTTGAGGTTGAGCGCAAAGCCGTGCATCGTTACCCAGCGGCTGCACCGGATGCCCATCGCACAGATCTTGCGTTCCGGCCCGCTCGCGTCCGGTTCAACCCAAACGCCTGTGCGCCCTTCGACGCGCCCGGCGGAAAGCCCATAGTCGGCGCAGGTCAGGATAACAGTTTCTTCCAGTTCACGCAGATAGCGGTGGATGTCGGTAAAGAAGCGGTCGAGGTCGAGGATCGGATAGCCGACAAGCTGGCCCGGCCCGTGAAAGGTGATATCGCCGCCCCGGTCGATGGGGTAAAACGCCGCGCCGCGCGCCGCAAGCTCCTTTTCGGAGAGCAACAGGTTAGATGCATCGCCGCTTTTGCCGAGGGTGTAGACGGGCGGGTGCTCCACCAGCAGCAACACATGAGGTATCGTCTCCGGTGGCTCCCTCCGTTTCGCTGCTATGAGCCGGGCCTGGATCTGCTTTTGCAGGTTCCACGCAGCCACATACGCGATGCGCCCCAGGTGGCAAACGACGACGGGTTGTTTCATGGTTGGTTACAGGTTGGCAGGTTGAGCAGGTTGCAGGTTCGGTTCTTGTTGAGAAACCTGCTAACCTGTCAACCTGATAAACTTGCAACCCTCGCATCAGTTCGAGATGCTGACGCGCACGTTGAAGCCGCCGTTGACGTTGGTGGTGGGCGGGCGGCGACCATCTTCGCTCATGAAGTTCTCGTAGCGCACGAAGGCGTCCGCCGAAACGCGGTTGCTGAACTGATACGTAATCTTCGGCGCTACTGTGATGCGCGACTGGGAGGTCAGCACCTGCACGCCGAAATCGGACCCTTCGATCAACACTTCTTCAGGCTGGAAGGGGTCTTCGTCGGGGCCGCGGCTGGCGGCTTCTTCCAGGGCATTCTTGATGTTGAAGTTGCGGTCGTTGTTGGTGCTGCGCGAGAGCGTCAGGCTAAAGCCGATGCGGTTGTTGAGTCGCTTGCCAGGCAGGAACGGCAGGCTGAGGCCCTGCTTCTGGTAGTTGGCTGTAAAGGTGATCTCGCTGGTCTCGGTCTCGCTGACCTGGTTGGTCGTGGTCGTGAGTGCGTAGCTGGTGCCGGTGTTCCACGCCAGGCTGGTTTGAATATTCCCTTTGAAGGTGAGGTCCAGCCCGATAAGCGGCTGGAAGCGCTCGTTGACCCGCACCGCGCCGACCTCGATGGGGCTGACGTCGTAGATGATCGTCGGGCCATCTTGCAGGTTGAACTCGCCGGTAGGATTCGGGCTGAGGTTCGAGCGGAAGTCGAGGCCGTAGTCGGCACTGTAGCCGTGGCGAAGCGAAGCCGTCTGGGTCAGGCTGCGGATCAGCGGCCATTTCGAGATGCCGCTGTAGGTGACCTGCCAGCCCGGCAGCGGGAACGGTAGCCGTCCATCCTGTCCGAGGCTCCCGAGACTCGTCATGTAGGACGACAGGAAGTCATTGGAGACGGATGCGTTGGTCAGCACGGTGCTGCGGATGTTGCCGAGGCTGTCCTGGTTCACCGCATCGGCGCGATAGGTGGCAAGCTGTTTGCTGATCAGGTCGACATAGGACGCCCCAAAGGCCCAGACGGACGCTTTGTTATCGCCCGTTATGGTCGTCGAAGTGGTGTCGATAGTGCGGTAGGTGACATTGTCGCGCTCAGTCCATTCCACGTTCCAGTTCAGGTTGACCTGCAAGTTGGAGGTCAGCGAGAGGCGAGTGCTTCCCTGGAAACGATTCTGGTCGGTGAAGGCATCCGTCACCTGCACCCGGTCGCTGATGATACGCTGGGTGTCGTCAATTTCGCGGTCCAGTCCAAAGCGATAGCCCAGTGAGGGACCTTGGCCCCGGAAGGCAGCATCAAGGAGGCTGTAGTTGACGACCGTTTCGTTGGTTTCATCGTCGATACTGCCCACATTGGTCGATTCAGAACGCCGCGAGCCATTGTAGGTCAGGCGGAAGTCATCAATGCCTGTCACACCGAGGAACAGTTGCCGCATGATGCTTACCGGGTTGGGAAGCGGAAGCCTGAAGCCGCCTCCCTCGCTTTCGGTGGTGTCGGCAGCCACTTCTTCTCCTTCGGGTGTGAGGACCGGCAGTCCTGTCTCCTCTTCTTCCTCGTCCAGTTCTTCCACCGAAGGGTCTTCCACTAATGGATCTTCCTCCAAGGGCTCCTCTGGTAACTCTTCCCCACGGGCTGCGGCTTCCTCTCGGGCTTCCTCTAAGAGCCGTTCCTGCTCGCGCTGTCGTTCCCGCTCTTCTTTGCGTTCCTGCTTGGCTTGCTCTCGTTCCTGGCGTCGTTGCTGGGCGGCTTGCTCGGCAGCCTGCTGGTCCTCCTGGATAGAACGATAGAAACCAAACTTCTCGAACATATTTTTCGGGCGTAGCGTGACGCCGCCGCGTAGCGTTACATTGGTGCCAACCGTCGCGCCGAGGTTGTTGTCCACCGAGCCGTTGCGCCAGTTAAAGGTGGTGGCATAGCCCACGTCTTGCAGGCTGATCCAGTTCAGGAAGGATATCTTATCGAGGCGGGGGCGGAAGGTGGTGTTGATGCGCGACTCGTAGCGCTCGGTGCGCGGCGCGTTGCCGCCCAGGATGTCGTTGATCACATTGTCGACAGGGCGTACCTGGAGATCTTGCTGGCTGAAGGCGGTCGCGCCGACATCCTGCCTCGTGATGGTGGAATCGGCCAGCAGCGCAGAAATAGGACGGTTATCCAGCACGGGCACGCCCTCCTCGTCAATCAGCACGGTCGTCGAATCGACAATAGTACCGAGGTCATTGAGGCTCTGGTCGGTGTTGGTATCGAGGCTGAAGTTGAGGCAGCCGAACGGGTTGTATTGTAGCCCGAACTGCCGCCGGTGTGTGAAGGTGTGCTGAGGGCGGAGCGGGAAGACGGCTCCGCTGATCAGATCCAGTTCCGCCTCGGTGAGTTCTGCGCCCAGCGCATCAGGCAGGGGATTGCGGAGCGGGTCAGGGCGCTCTTTCGTCACCGAGTACCGGCGTGTGGCGCTGGCTCCCAGCGAAAGGGAGTTGGGCAGGTAGTTGAAATTCAAGCCGCCCAAGACGCCGATGATAGGCAAGTCGCCCAGAAATCCGAACGGACGGAAGACACGCGGCTTGCGGACATTGAGGCGGTAGTCTATCGCGGTGTTCCACTGCCACGAATCGTTGAGGACGTTGTTGGGCGAGCGGCCATCCTGGTCGGTGTATGAGTAGCTGATGGAGGTGCCATCGAGGGTGTTGCGCAACAGGCGCGACCGCGACCCGCGCTTTTGCAGGCGCGACGTGAAGGACCTGGTGAAGCGGTAGGTCTGCGATTGCTCCACGATCAGGTCCTTGCGCTCCTGCTTTTCAGCATCCGTCAGTTCTTCGTTGGCGTCGATGGTTTCGAGCAGGCTCTGTACCTCAATGTCGCCACGGGCCGGGTCGTAGCGCGGCGTCGTGGTGTTGGACTTCACCTCCATCGTGATCGGGATCGACCAGCCGAAGCGCTCGGGGATGAACTTGTCGACGTTGAACTGGGTGTTGACGGCCCAGTCTTGCAGGTTGGTCTGTTCGCGTTCGCCCAGCGTGCTTTCCAGCCCGCCGAAGCCGTCGCTCTGGGTGCGGAAGTTGGCCTTGATACGGCCCAGGTCTGCCAACTTGAAATCTGCATTGACCAGTCCTGAGATGCCGGGGTCTTCGTCGTACCCGGCCACACGCAACTCGTTGATCCAGATGGTCACCTCTTCCAGCACCGTGCCGTCGTCGTCCAGGTCTTTGTTGCGCACGCCTACCACGATGGTGTTGACGTTGCTGAGCGAGGGGGTCCCTTTGATACCCACACGGGTGCCAGGCGGTGCAAAATTGCTGGTGCCGATGATTTCGTCGAGCGTCATGTTGTCATTGCTCCAGAAGACGGTATCTCTAGGAGCGCCCCGGTCGTCGCGCTCGAACTTGAGCTTGTTGAGCGCGCTCAGCACAATGTTCATCGAGTTGAGATCGATGGTTTCGCCACCCACTTCCTGGTTGGTGCGCCACAGATAATCTGCCCGTAACGTGTTATTGTCAGGGAGGTCAGCGAGGCGGTCAAGGGGGCTGGGTGTCAGTGGCTGCTCGTACTCGTAGTAGTCGCTGCTCTCATTGGCTCCCAGGCGCACGAACAGCGTCACCTTGTCCCGGTCCTCCTCCGTCAGTTGCCGCCCGTCGACGATGCCATGAAGGTGGACGAACATGCGGAGGTTTTTGTATTTGAGCAGATCCTGCCCCTGGTTGTACGTCTGGAAAATGGCCTGCTGCTTGCCCGGACGGACGTTCTCGGCCTCAACCACCATCGACTGCTCGCGGGCGTCGCGGGGTGCCCCACCGCTCACCTCACGGATCTGGTTGATGATAGTGCCATTGGGAATCGCGTAGTCGCTGTTCTCCTCGTTGTTGACGCTGGAGATGCTCACGCGGCTCTCGTCAGGGATTTCGACATCGGTGTCTATCGGCGGCGGTAGCGGTGTGTCTATACCCGCCTCGGTCTCGTTCGTCACGGTATCCGACTTGCGCCACTGGCTACCGACCAGTTCCAGTGTGGCAAAGCGCAGCGTGGCCGGGTTGGTGAGGCCCTTCGTCCATAAGCGGATCGATTCGATGCCGGTAAAGTCCGCGATGTCGCCGACCCTGCGGTCGAAATCCTTGACGGGAATGCGGACCAGGTACCAGCCGGTGCCGTCGCCGTCTCCCTCTCTGATCTCTTCGATCACGAAGTCGTCGGTCTGATCGGGTCGGGCGAGTTCGTCGAGGGCCGTCAGGTTCAGCGGCAGTTCGTACTGGAAGTAGCTGTTGTCGTTGTCGAGTGTCGAGTTGAGGTTGAGGTCTTCGGTGTCAGGCAGCTTGGCATTGCCTCTCACATTGGTGCCACTGCTGTTCGACAGCTTCGATTGGCCCTCAATAGAGTTGAGTTCCTGGCCAGGGAAGAAATGGAGGAAGCGTTCCTGGATGGTCGAGCCGTTTGGGTAGAAGGTCGAGCTCTTATAGAAGCTCGCATCCAGGTAGTGGTGATAGTCATCGCCAGACGGGTCTTGCTGGGCCTTTGCAATCTCGCGGGCGAGGAAGGGGCTGCTGCTGGTGCTGCTTCCTAGGGCGCCAAGGAAATCGCTATAGTTGAACGTTTCATCGCCCCGCGTCCCTTCAAAATCGTTGTTGGGAAACGACGCGATGCCATCAAGGCCGAGGTCCTCGGTCATGCGCTGACCCGACGGAATGGGGTTGACAACCTGATCCTGCTGGTTTGAGCCAAGGCGGAACTGCTGCTCCCCGTTGCTGCTGAAGTTGTTGCCGGGATCGGTCAGCGAGAGGCCGTCTTCGGTGTTGAGCTTGGCATCGCGAATGACATCCTCGGAAATTTGCCCGAGGTCTACGAAAAGTTTGGCGTCCGGGTTGGCTTCGCCTTCTTCAGCAAAAGGCTGAAAAACGAACTCGACGAACTCGATGTTTTTGAGCGTGAAGTCCGTATAGCCCTCGGAGAGGCGTTGCGTCATGCCGCCCCACGTTTCCTTTGGGTTGTCCAGGGAGTTGCCCAGGTCGCCATTGTAGTTGTAAGGGCCGCGCTCGTGCGGAGTAAAATACATATCGAGCGTGGTGATAAAGCGCTCCTGGCTACTCGTCTGCCGGTTAGGAAACACCTCCTGCGGATCGAAAATCTTGACCGCGTTGGCGTCGCCCCGGACGACCGCACCATCTTCTATCAGGTCTCGTTGCGTATTGTTGTTGAGTTGATACCAGGTGAAGCCCGCCCGTTGGTCGTTGGAGAGGGGGGAATCGGTCAGGCTGTCGATTGGCGCGGCGCTGAGGAACCAGCGGCCCGGAGCCATCAGAGGAAGCGTATTCTCGAAGCTCTCGAAGTCGTCCAGGTACGAGATGCCGTCTTGCTCATCTGGCTTGAAGCTGAGCCCGTCGTCGCGCAGGTCGCGCTGGGTGTTTTCGAAGGCGTTGGTCTGCGAGTGGCCCGGCAGCAGTTGGGCAAATTCGCCGGTAATGGTGATGGTGCTCGGCTCGCGCGTCTGAAGCAGCGGCAGGGCATCGATGGCCCGCGTCATCCAGCGCGGCTCCAGGTTGAGGCTGCCATCGACGCCCCAGATGGTATTCGAGATGGGCTCTTCGCCGAGGCGGAACTTGTCGGTGACAGACCGCTGGCTCAGGCGCATGAGGGTGCCGCCGAAGGCAAAGCGGTCGCTGGTCTGGTAATCGACGCGGGCCCCGAGCAGCGTCTTTTTCTGCAAGTCGATGAGCTTGTTCTGCTCGTAGTCAATCTCGATGTTGCGTCCGGCGGTCAGGTAGCTCGGGTTGGTGATGCTGACGGTCCCGCCGGTGTAGTCCACCGTAAAGTCGACGCCTTCGGTGAGGGCCACGCCACCCGAAGTGACGCGCACAGAACCAGGAATTACGCCGGAGAACGCCTTGAGATCATAAAACGAATTGACCGATCCTTTGTAAGAGCCTCCAATCCGGTAGACGTTAAGCTGGGTATTGCGGAGGGCGTTCTCCTTTTTCTGCGTGTAGAGATCATTGAAGACGAACTGGTCGCGGACTTCTGGTTGCTCCGCTTCGGGCACATTCTCCTCGATCAACGCGCTGATGCGGTTGCCGAAAGGCTCCAGATAAGGGAAGATGAGCAGCCCATCGCTCTGGTTGATGGTGTAGTTGGGTAGGAAGTCGAATTTGTTGTCCGGGCGGGCCGAGCCGTTTTCATTGACACGGTCCAGGCCCAGGCTCTGGAGCAACGTCTGCTGCCCTGTGACGCCGGGCAGCGTGCGCGAGGAGGTTTGGCCCGGCGGCTCGTAGGTCACCTCTAGCTCGAATTCGTTCGGGTTCAGCCCCAGCCCGATGCGGTAAATGTTGCGCATCTCCAGGTACCACGCGGCCGGATTCAGCGTGCCCGACGGTTGCTTGAGGTTGATCGGCTTGAGCAACTTGAGCACGAGGCGGTCGCTGAGCTGGCTGTTGTCGCCGCCGCCCGTATCGCTGGAAAAGTCGCCGATCTGGACAGTCGCACCGTTGTCAATGTATTTGTACGCGATGGCCAGGGCTTCCCCCTCGGCCAGGGCGGCGTTCAGCGTGATGTAGCCAAGGATCTCGTCGACCTGATAGTCACTGCCCTGGATCAATTTTTTGAACTGGCTGACCTGAAAGTCATCCGATGAGAGTGGCACGTCCATCGTGTTCGATTCCAGGATGTCTTTGGGGCCGGGTACGGCATTGCCCGGACGCAAGGCATCAAGCTCAGATGGGTCATACTGGTCGATGTCAGGGTTGGGCAACTCTGCACGGGTGAAGCCATCGGCCTGTGTGAGGAGTTCCTGTGACTCGCCCAGATCTACAAGAGCGACGGCCTGGCGCAGGTTTTGCTCTTCCGGTGCAGAGGGGGATGAGGTTACTTTCCACACTTCAATCTGGTCAATACGCTGAAAGCGACCGTCCACCAGGATGCCCCGCGAGGGGTCTGATAGCGCCTCGTTCCAGCGGTTGCGGAAGTAGTAGGAGACGAAGTAGTGCTTGCGCTGGTTGTAATCGGTGGGTTTGAGGCTGAACTCGGTAGACTCGGCCCCGCCCTCCAGCGAGAGGTTGTTGGACTGGCCTTCCTGCTGGCTCGCCACCGTGGTGAGGCGCACGCCGCCCAACTGCAATTCGCTCTTGATCCCGAACAGGCTCTGCCCGCCCCGGATCAGCGTAGACGGCGTCTGAAGGAAGACGTTACCGGCCTCCACCGATTGCAGGATTTCGTCCTCATAGCCGGTGTAAGTCAGCTTGAGTTGGTTCTGGAAGTCAAATTCGCGGTTGGTGTCCCAGTTGACATCCACCCGCATCTTGTCGCCGATGGTGCCGGTGACGCCGAGGCTGAGGTCTTGCTTGAAGTCGGGGTCAATCTGCGAGTCGCGCCCGAGGGTGACCTGCTGCTCACTCTTGCGGTAGTCAAACCCGGCGCGGATGTCGGCCTGGCCAGTGACGCGCAGGTCCACCTCGTTTTTGCCGAAGATCGTGGTAAACGTACTCTGCCGTCCGCCCGGCACGGTAATGTTGAGGCCGAGGCCGCCGCGTTGCTGTTGCAGGCGCTGGCGGGTGCGCTGCTCCACCAGTTGATCCCAGTTGCGATTCAGGCTGGTCGTGAGGCGCTGCTGGCGGTACTGGTCGCGGGTGACGAGCGTGGGATAGCGCACATCTTCCTCGCCGACGGTTTCGCGGGCCACATAGTACTGACCCGTCGAGTCGAGTTGCAGGTCGTGCCGCCAATAGGAGCCCAGGGTTGTGGAAAGCGGGCGTTTTTGGCGCGGGAATAGCGAGGCTGCCCGGCTATCATGCCGCCGCCCCGACAGGTATTTCTGGACGCGGTAGTTGGTGTCTGCCTGGACAAGCATCGAGTCCGTCTGGGCCAGCGAGTCGGCGAGGGCGCGCAGGGCCTCGGGAGCGAGCGAGTCGGCCCGCGCCCGTAGCGAATCCGTACCGAGCGAGTCGATCACGGCGCGTAACGAATCCAGCCCGATAAACACCGAGTCGGTATCGGCAGGGGCGATGAAACTGCCCATGTTGAGCACCGCGTCGGTATCTAGCAACGCGGGATTGATGGCTACACTGTCCGTGTCGGCACGGGCTACGAGCCGCTGGTACCAGTCTGCCGCCGGTGCATCGCCCCGCGCCGACGACCCGACGAGCGCCACCAACAAGACGAGCGCGCCACCTGCCAGGAACGTCAGGGTACGTAAAGGACGATGATCGCGTGAATGCGCCTGTTCAACCATGAATTGAGCAACTAGCTTTGACCGTACTAAATAGCCTTTTGGGTACGAACGCTGTTTTTTACCGGCAACTACACCGGGTCCAGGAACCATGCGAAGCTACAGCATGGTGAGGCACAGCGTGATCGTGCAAGGGGTTGGAAATTGAAACGGTAACAAGATGGGCTATACGCGGTCTCTCTGGTTCGTCGCTGGTTGAACGGGTAGGATGAGATGAAAGGCCGGATGGGAAACCGACATCACGATTTCAAGATCCACCGGGCAAAAATGTTTTCTTATGGAATCCAAGCGCTTATCTTCTATGGATACAAGGTCTGGTGATAACATATCGCTGGCGGCATCGTGGTTCAAGAGAAAAACGAGGCCCCTTGCTTGTAACGAAGCCGATACGCAACGCCTACGTACACAAAGGGATCCGATTTGTTCTATGATCCGGTTTTTCGCCCATCCTCCTTCATGATCGTCTACATCCTATGTTCTTCAAACAGATAACCGGCTTTTTAGCCGCCACCTGGACCTTTCGGGTAACAGGTGTTCTTCTGGTCGTCAGCCTGTGCGCTACGGGATGCGAAGTCCCGCAGACATCGCCGACCGCGTCCTTCGACGCGGAACAGGCCGAAGCCGCAATCCGTGCCGTGCTGACCGAGCAGGAAACCGCCTGGAACAGCGGCGACATTGATGCCTTCATGGACGGTTATGCCCGCACCGACTCGTTGCGTTTTGCGTCGGGCGGCACCGTGCAGAACGGCTGGCAAACAACGCTCGACCGCTACCGCCGGGCCTACCCGGACCGCGCCGCGATGGGCACGCTCTCCTTCACTTTGCATGAAGTTCGCGTGCTCTCTCCACGCTATGCGCTCGTCTTTGGAGCCTGGCAACTGGATCGGGCCGAGGATCAGCCATCGGGCCTATTTACGTTGCTCTTCGAGCATCGCCCCGAAGGCTGGCGTATCATCGCCGACCATACGTCGAGTGCTTCTTAGGTTGCAGGTTGGTAGGTTTTTCAGGGTGTAGGTTTGGTAAATAAAGAGAAACCTGCTAACCTGAAGCCAAGCATTAGCGAGGCAACCTGTCAACCTGTAACCATTCCTACTACACCTCACATCCAAACAATACGTAGGATGCCTGATCAGAATCTGAATGAAAAAGTTGTTGTGATTACAGGCGCTTCGGGGCGGCTGGGGCAACGCCTCGTCGCAGGTTTTGCGCAGCACGGCGCGACCCTCGCTGCCATTGATCTGGATGCGGATACGATTGCACTGCCGGAGGGAACGCCTGGAAAAGCGTTCTCGGGAAATGTGACGCAAGAGGAGGAGGTCGTCGCTGTTTTTAAGCAGATCAAGAACACGCTTGGCCCGGTGGATGTGCTTCTGCATACCGTGGGTACCTGGGATGGGCGGCCTTTTCTGAAAACCTCTTTGGAAGACTGGCAGCGCCTCATCGACCTCAACCTCACCTCGGCGTTTCTGTGTTTTCGAGAGGCCGTGCGGCAGATGGATGGGCGTGGCGGGCGGCTCATCGGCATCGCATCGGGGCAGGGAGCCGACAAGGGACGCGCCGAGCAGGCCGGCTATTCGGCCAGCAAAGCGGGTGTCGTGCGGCTCGTCGAGACCCTTGCCGAAGAATTTAACGGGACGGGACTCACGGCCCACGCCCTCGCGCCCTCGGCCATCGTTTTCGACGAGAACAGCGACAAAAAAGGCGTGCCGGTCGGAGATCTGGTGGAACTTGCGCTTTACCTCTGTACGCCGGCAGCGGCTTCACTCAACGGGGCCACCCTTCGGGCTTACGGGACGTTGCGGTAGCTTCCTGGTAATACCATCGGTGCATGGGCTATCTGCGTTTCTTTCACGCTGACGTAGCCCTCATGCCAGGATGTCTGGATATCCAGACCGCGTGCGGTGACCATATCCAGAAAGGATTGGTGCGGGACGATGCTTTCGGGGGGAGCGGCTCCACCTCCTGATACCTGTCCTGAGGCGATGAGTAGGGCAATGGTTGCTGCCGGAATGCTGGTACAGCGCTTAACAGCGGACACGCCCGTCGCCTCGTCGTATTGCTCAATAAGTTCGTAAGTGAGCGTACGGGGTTGGCCTTGTTGTTTCCCCTGAATAAGCACCCGCAGCAAGACGGCATCCTGGTAGGGTCCGCCCAGGCGCTGCCGCATTCGCCGAATCAGCACATCGCGATAGGTGAGGTGCGTACGCACGTCAATGTGGCGCTCTTCGCCAAGGCCGAGGGCCAGCAAAAAGCGCATCTGCGCAGCATGACCGGGCCAGCGGATTAACTTGTGATCTAGCGTGCGGACGGCACCGCCGAGGTTGTCGATGAGCGCAGAAGGACCACCCGCTGTACGAAACGCCTCCATCTTGCCAAAAGGCTCTGGAAAGCAGATGGTTTCTTCGTTGGATAAGGGCTCGCCGTCGCGCACCTCACCGTCTTCGATGAACCGGACGGGGTGCGTGTAGTCGTTTAGCACTTTTTCCGCCGACCACGAGATACGGAAATTAAAAGGCGGCTCGGGATACAACGGCACGTTGCCTACCCGGAGGTGCACTGTTTCTACCTCATCGAACTGGTGCAGGCCGTGCATACACAGGATGTTGACAAGGCCAGGATCCAATCCGCAGTTGGGGATGATCCAGATGTTTTTCTCTCGTGCCTGCTCGTCGAGCATCAGTTCTTCCTGGACGAACTGGTCATTCCCACCCAGATCGCAGTAGTGGATGCCCATCTCCAGGCAGAGTTCGGCCAGCACGGGGTTCATGCTCGGCTGGGCACAGCCAACGACGCAATCACTGCTTTTCAGAATGGATTGCAGCACACTGGGGTCGCGGGCGTCCACCTGGAAGGAGCGGAGCCGGGGGTTATCCACCTCATCATGGAGCGTCTGCAAGGACCGGCCTTTGGCATCGCACACCTGCACCTGCGTCACATCGCTGTGCGCTAGCAAGTTGTTGGCTACCGCCGATCCGATAGCGCCTGCGCCGATGACGGTGATTTTCATGGGGTTCGAGTAGGGTTACTGAGGCCATCACAACCGCTTCGTATAGTGCATCGTATCGGCTCAGTTCCCTCATTCCTATGGCGCTATAGTGTGGAAGCGCTTTTCTTTACCATAAAAATCATAGAATGAAACCGGGTTCTTCCTTGCTCACAGTACATCCGGCACCGAATCGCTGCCCTGGATGCCCAATCGGCTCACCACAAAAGTAGAAAGCACAATCAGCAGCATCAGAAAGACACTGTACGCCGCCGCCGTGCCAAATTCATACAGGCGCAATTGCGACAGAATTTCGACGCTGATGGGCCGGTTGCTGTACACATACAGCATGATCGACGAGACAAATTCGCCAAGTGCCGTCACGAAAGTCAGTAGCGTACCCGCCAGGATGCCGGGGCCAATGACAGGCAGCACCACGCGCCGAAACGTGGTCACGAAGCGTGCTCCGAGGTCGGCAGAGGCTTCGGTGAGACGGTCGTCGTAGCTTTCCAGTGCAGCCGTTGTGGAGCGCACGATGAGCGGGATGTGCCGGATGAAATACGCCAGTGGCAAAATCCAGAAGGTGCCGACCAGGATTTGCCCGCCCGAGAGCGCTGTCGCTTCGTTGAACGTCACGATCAAATTGACCGCGATGACGGTACCGGGGATGGCGAACGGCAGCACTGCCAGCAGCCGCACGAGACCGCGCCCGGGTACTTTGGTTTTCGTGATGACCAGCGCTGCCGCCACGCCGAAGATGATGTTGCCAATCGTTGCCAGCGTCGCCATGCGCAGGCTGTTGAGGATGGGCGAGAGCACGTCGGGGTCGCTGAGGAGCGAGCCGTAGTTCGCCAGCGTGTAGCGCGCAGGAATGATCTGGTACGTCCAGCTTCCTTCCTGCGCAAACGAGATCAGCACGACGGTGGCGATGGGCAGCAGCAGGAAGAGCACAAGCACGAGGGCACCGCTGAGGGCCAGGGCCCGCGCCCAGCCGCTTTCGACGGGCAACGGTGGTGGCGCAGCTCCTTTGGCGGCTCCGGTGGCCCGCTGGCGGTTGGTCCATTCGATCAAGAGCAGGAACGCGAAGCAGATGCCCGTTAGCACGGTGGAGACCGTAGCCGACAGTGCGAGGTCGCCGTTGACTTTGTAGTTGTAGATTTGCAGCGTCAGGAACGGCTCCGTCCCGGCAAAGAGCAACGGTGCCGTGAATGATGCCATCGAGATCATAAACACAAGCAACGCCGCGCTCACCAGTGCCGGACGCAGCAGCGGCAGAATCACCCGTCGAAACGCCGTAAACGACGATGCGCCGAGATCCGCCGACGCTTCCAGCAAACTCCGGTCGATGGTGCGCAGGGCAGCGGTGACGAAGAGGTAGAAGTAGACGTACATCGAGTAGACGTGGACCAGCCACACGGCCCACAGCCCCTCGAAGGCGAACGGCACTTCTGCCAGCCCGAACAAGTTTTGCAGGCTACGCGGGAGGATGCCACTCTCGCCGTAGAGAAACAGAAAGGCGAGCACGCCCACCAGTGGCGGCAAGGCCAGCGGAAACGCCGCCATCGCCATCAGCACACGCCGTAGCGGGAACTGGTAGCGGAAGAAGAGATACGCGAGCGTCGTGCCCAGCAGTCCTGCCCCCACCACAGTGTAGACCGAGATCATCACCGAGTTGATGAGCGCTCGCACATTGGCCGACCGCATCGATGAGAAAATCTCGGCATACTGCTCGGCATCCACGCCGAGGATGAACATCCGCAGGCTCGGATAAAACACGTAGCCCAGCAGAATCAGCAGGACCGGAGCAAACAGCAGCCACGCGCCGCGACGACTCAGCATTTTCGATTTCGGATTTCGGATTTGCGATTCAGCAAGGCACCAAGATAGGCCAATCCAAAATCGAAAATCACCAGTCTAAAATGTTGGAGATGCGCCCAGAATAAAACAGCCACACATCCTGCAATCAGGATCTGTGGCTGTCATTGTGCAAACATGCAGTGGAGCATAGCGGAGTCGAACCGCTGACCTCTACAATGCCATTGTAGCGCTCTACCAGCTGAGCTAATGCCCCCTTTTTGTGGCGGGTCGCTATGATACGAAACCCGCTCGTTGCCTGTCAACGTTGCTGGCAGGCAATGGTTGGTGTTCCACGAGCAATTCATATTCGGGTTCCCCGTCGGAAGCTGCGGTGTGGTTACATTAAACAGCTTCGCGCGATTCTAAAGGAAACAAGTATTTTTAGATAGATGGAAACAGCTTCCCAACAACCCGTCGAGGTCTATAAATTTGGCGGTACGTCCGTTGCAAATGCAGAGCGGATCCACCGCGTCGTAGAACTGGTGCTGGCCGAATCAGACAACGTGCGCCGCGTCGTGGTGGTGTCGGCCCTCGGCGGCGTCACAGACGAACTGATCGGGGCCATTGACGAGGCCCTGGCCCGCACTGATACGCACCGAGAGCGGCTGGCAGCCATCCGCCAACGCTATGAGGAAGCAGCCGATGAACTGGCGACGGAAGACGACCGCGAGGCATTGCAGGCAACACTGGCAGCGTGCTGGCAAGATCTGGGCGAGTTGCTCGACGGCGTCTATCTGCTGCGCGAGTGCACGCGCCGCACCCGCGATGCCATCACTGGCATGGGCGAGCGGGCCTCCGCTCCGCTGGTGGCCGCGGCGTTTCGGGCCGCCGGGGCCGATGCAGTTTCGCTGGATGCCACCACGGTCATTCGCACCGACGCGACCTTCGGCGAGGCCAATGTGCTTTTCGGCGAAACCAACGCGCTCATCCAAGACCGTTTTGCTGATCTGCCGCCCGCACAGATTACCGTCGTCACTGGGTTCATAGCAGCGACGGAGCGGGGCGTCACGACTACGCTCGGTCGTTCAGGCAGCGACTACACGGCCACTATTCTTGGCGCGGCATTAGAGGCGCAACGGGTCGTCATTTGGACGGATGTGGATGGTGTGCTCTCGGCGGATCCACGGGTGGTGCCAGAAGCCTACCCGCTGGCGCGGCTCAGCTACCACGAGGCTGCGGAGATGGCCTATTTCGGCGCAAAGGTGCTGCATCCACGCACGATGCGTCCGGTGCAGGATCAGGGCATCCCGCTTGTCATCAAAAACACGCTCAATCCGGACGCTCCCGGCACGCTCATTTCCACCGAAACGGAACAGACCGCCCTGCGCGTCAAGGCCGTCTCGACCATTCGCAACGTAGCAGTTGTGATGCTGGAGGGGGCCGGGTTGCTCGGCGTGCCCGGCATGGCGGCGCGGGTGTTCGGGGCGCTGGCGGCCCGCGACATCAACGTGCTCGTCATCTCGCAGGCATCGAGCGAGCAGAGCATCTGTTTTGTGGTGCGGCAGGAAGACGCCGAAGGGGCGGTGGAAGCCCTCCAGGTAGCCTTCGAGGCCGAGGTGGTGCGGGGCGATGTGAGCGACATCTACGCCATGCCCAACTGTGCCGTTGTTTCGGCGGTGGGCGACCAGATGCGGCACGAGCCGGGACTGGCCGGGCGGATGTTTGCCACGCTCGGACGTAGCGGTGTCAACGTGCTCGCCATCGCACAGGGCGCGGCGGAAACCAACATTTCGGCGATTATAGAAGACAGCGATGTGCGGAAAGCCGTGGGTGCGTTGCACGAAGCGTTTCCCTTGCGGCGGACCCGCGCCCACGTCTGTGTCATCGGGACGGGCGTTGTTGGTAAGCGCTTGCTGGAAATCATGGAGACCCAGGCCCCCGTCTTGCTCGACACGATGCGGCTCAACCTGAAGCTGGTCGGCCTCGCCAACTCGCGTCAGATGATCTGGAATGACGCTGGTTTACCGATAGGCGATTCGTTGACCCAGTTGAAAGACGGCGAACAGATGGACCTCGATATCCTCATCAACACCCTGTGTGAGAGCCGACTCGAACGGCTGCTCGTGGTGGATGCTACGGCCTCGGCGGAGGTGGCGCAACGCGACCCCGACTTGCTGGAGCATGGCATCGGGGTGGTGACGCCCAACAAGCGGGCCAATACGTTCGACATGGCGTTCTACCATCGGCTGGGCGAGGCAGCACATCACAATGAAGTGCTCTATCGCTATGAAACCACGGTGATGGCGGGGTTACCCGTGATGTCCACGCTCCGCAGCCTCATCCGCTCCGGCGATCGCATTGAGCGCATAGAAGGGGTCTTTTCGGGCACATTATCGTACCTCTTCAACCGGATCGGTGAGGGCTGCGCCTTCTCCGAGGCCGTCCGCGAAGCCCGCGAAAAAGGCTACACCGAACCTGATCCCCGCGATGATCTCAAGGGTGAGGATGTGGCGCGTAAACTGCTGATCCTCGCCCGCGAGATTGGTCTCTCGGTAGAACGCTCCGACGTAGCCGTTGAGTCGCTGGTGCCGTTTCATCTGATGGAAAGCAGCGTCGAGGATTTTATGGCAGGTCTGTCCGAAGTGGATGCCGAATGGCAGGCGCGAGCCGAAGCCGCCGTGGCAGAAGGCAAGCGGCTCCAGTATGTTGGTGTTATCGAGAACGGACGGCTCAACATCGGTGTGCGGGCCGTTGATGCGCATTCGCCCTTCGGTCCGTTGCGCGGCACCGACAACACCATCATGCTCACCACCGCCCGTTACCACGATACGCCGCTCGTTGTGCAAGGCCCTGGTGCCGGTCCCGATGTCACTGCCGCCGGGATCCTCGCCGACCTCGTCGATGCTGCCGAGTTAATGCCTTGATTAGGGAAGAGGGAAAGGCGAGGAGGGAAGAGGAAGCGACTGTTGCCAGTCTTCAATCCAGGCACCCGTAGGGACGGACCCATGTGTCCGTCCGTTAGAAACCAAGAACGAAGCGCCACACACCGAAAACAAACGTCCATGAAACTGGCACTCGTAGGAACAGGCCGTATGGGGCAGGCGGTGGAACGCCTTGCCACAGAGCGCGGGCACGAGATCGTGGCCCGGTTCAATTCGGAGCAGCCGTTGCCCGATGACGAAACCAATGAGGCGGTGCAGGGAGCCGAGGTGGTGATCGATTTCTCGCTGCCGGATGTGGCGGTGGAGCATATCACGCAATATAGCCGCTGGAACCAGCCCGCTGTCATCGGCACGACGGGGTGGTATGATGAGATGGATACGGTAAAGGACGTCGTAGCGGCCAGCAAGGCCGCTATCCTCTATGCGCCCAACTTTTCGATGGGCGTGGCGTTGCTGGCGCGGGCGCTACGGACGCTGACACCGCTCCTCGAACACCTGCCCGACTACGATACGGCTCTCCACGAAACCCACCATACCGGCAAGGTGGATAGCCCCAGCGGCACCGCGCTCATGCTGGCAAACATCGTCCTCGACGGTCTCTCCCGTAAAACCCATCTCGACACCGAGACGCAGCACCAGTGCATCGACCCGGAGGCGTTGCATGTTACGTCGGCACGGCTCGGGCACGTTATCGGAACGCACACGCTCTACCTCGACAGCCCGTTCGACGAACTCACGCTGACACACCGCGCCAAGAACCGTGAAGGATTTGCCTACGGGGCCATTACCGCTGCCGAATGGCTACCGGGCCGCCAGGGCCTCTTCACCCTCGATGATGTGCTGGCGGATTGGCTACCGGGTTGACGGTTCTACGTTTGAGTGGCTGGCTCAAGGGTTCAACCTTAACCTGAAACCGTGCTCAAATTACAGTTTTTTGTCTTGAGCAGGTGAACCTTAGTGCTGTTTTAAAGCTAAAACGCAACGCATACGCGTCCACCGACACGACCTCCTGGATCCATGACCGACTTCCTCTTTCGCGGCACCGCTCCTGCGCTGGTGACGCCTTTTACCGACGATGACCGCATCGACGAATATGCGCTGCGCCGCCTCGTAGACCGTCAGATCGACGGTGGCGTAGAAGCGCTGGTGGTATTGGGCACGACGGGTGAGAACGCCACCATCTGGCCAGCAGAACGCCACCGCATCGTCGATATCGTGCTTGAGCACACCAATGGGCGGGTGCCGGTGATCATTGGGACGGGCAACAACTCGACGAGCGAGAGCATTGTCTTCTCGAAGGAAGCCGCCACGCAGGGTGCCGATGGGCTGCTCGTTGTCGGGCCGTATTATAACAAGCCGACGCAGAATGGCTTCTTCGCTCACGTTGCCGCCATTGCCGATGCGACGGATTGTCCGATTATCATCTACAATGTGCCGGGTCGGACGAGCTTTAACATTACATCCGAAACGAGCCTGCGCCTTGCCGAAGAGATCCCGACCGTCGTGGGGGTCAAGGAAGCCTCGGGTGATCTCGGACAGATCTCCAATATCCTCGCCCATCGGCCGGATCATCTGGCCGTCTATGCAGGCGACGACGAATTTGCGCTGCCGCTGATCTGCCTCGGGGCGGACGGCGTCGTGTCTGTCATCAGCAACGTGTTGCCGGATCTCTTCAGCGAAATGATCCGCACCGGGCTGGCTGGCGACTTTGACGAAGCACGCGAGTTGCACTTCCGACTCTTGCCTGCCATGCGGGCTTGCTTCTTCGAGACCAATCCGATCCCTGTCAAGATGATGCTTGCCGAGATGGGTCAGATCGAGCCGCACCTGCGCCTGCCACTCGTCCCGATGGAAGATGCCAACCGCCAGCGCACGATAGATGCGTTTGCCGGGCTGGTAGAGGAGAAGGTCGCAGGTTAGCAGGTTTGTCAGGTTACAGGTTTATCAGGTTGGCAGGTTTCTCTTTATCAACCAAACCTGCTAACCTGAAGCGCGTGCAGCGAAGCAACCTGCCAACCTGTTAACCTTATCTCGTATTAAACAACGACGCGATGGTGCCAAGGATGCTGGTGTAAAGCGCTGAGCCAAGCCAGAGCGCCCAGATCAGAAACGATGTCCGCACGCCCGATTGCAGCGCGATCATCAGTACCAGCAGGCCGTTATGGACGAGTGCGATCACCAGCGTGCCGATGAATGCCTGCTGCGGCATGATGAGTAACGTCTCGCGTTCATTGGCAGGGAAGAGGCCGACCAGAAAACCGAGAATGGTTTTGATGAGCATGTGCAGGCCCCAGGTGCCATAAATCGCATCCATCAGGAAGCCCAGCCCGAAGCCTGTCACCGATCCCGCCAGCCGCCCGTGCCGCAGCGCCAGCCATGCCACGTAGAGCAGCACAATATCCGGGTAGGCCCCCCAGAGCCTCAGGCGTCCCAGGATGAGCCACTGGAGCGCAACGATCAAAAGCCCAACGAGGGCGCGGCGAACAGCAAGGGGCATAGAATAAGGAATGCTAGCGGCAGGCGATGGGAGAACGATGCAACATACAACCTGAGCAGTGAAAAGGAAGGGGGCAGCGTGCCCGGAATCTATGAATCCCGATGCCGGGAGTGCAACTGGTATGAATAAGGGATCAACTGTTGGCTATCAGCTATCAGCTTTTGGTAGCGACGAAAAGTGTTGAGAAGTCCAAGTTGTTCCTTCTCAAGACGATAGATGGACGATAAAAAAGGTGCGTCCTGGCATCGTCGTTCGTCTATCGTCTTTTCACAAGAGCATCAACATCTTCACAGCACCACCCAGCTTTTCTCAGCAAGCTGATGGCTGATAGCTAAAAGCTGACAGCTATCCTTTTTCCGGTTGTGTCGTGGCGAGGGCGAGCACGATGCGGTCGAGGGCCTGGTTGACACGCCAGGCAGGAACGGCGTAGTTGTTCGCCAGCAGCGCAAAAGCCAGTCGGTTTCCATTCGGAGCCGTGACGTAGCCACTGAGGGCGCGGACATATTCGAGCGAGCCGGTCTTCGCCTGCACGTCAATGTTGCGCAGCCGGTAGTCCAGCGTGGTGCGAGGCTCACCGCCTGTTGCCAGCGAGGCCATAAACGCCTCGCTTTCCGAGTGCGCGGCCATGTTTGCCAGCAATGTGCCCAGTGCCTGCGGCGTGGTCATATCCTTGCGCGAAAGCCCAGAGCCATCCCGAAAGGACAGCACATCGGTCGCTACGCCAAAGCGACTGAGCAGCGCCTTGACGCGCCGCTCCGCTCCCTCCGACGCACCGCCCCAGCCAAACGTGTGGAAGACCTGCTCGGCGTACAGATTGTTGCTTTTTTTGTTGATGATGCTGATGATCTCGGACAGCGGCGGCGAGGCATACACAAACAGCGGTTCTGCCTTGTCGTACGTCGGCTTTTTTTCGAGGTCGTCTACGTCATGGACCTGGGCGACTACCTCGATACCAGCCTCTTGCAAATGGTGTTTGAAGGCATGAAGCGCGAAGGCGGTCGGGTCGCTTACGGGCAGGAACACCGTGCCTTCGTACGAGCGGGCCACCTCGCCATAGAGCCGCACGGTATCGGTGCCTACACGTCGGTCGAGGCGGGGGGCTGGTCCGCGGCGACTCCGGCTGCGGATCATGTCGTTCTTGATACGCAGGAAGCCTGCCGGACTGTCTTCCACCTGGATGTCGCCATCTGTAGCATCGATGCGGATGCGGGCGAGGTTGTCGTGGTAGGTGAGGCCACCTTTGGCCGGGGCGTAGTCTTCCGTGGCAATGTAGGAGATATCCCAACCCTCGCCGTACGGGTCATCCTCAAACACATCGTCGTCGCCAATGATGCGGCCTTCGATACGGATAACGCCCATCGCGGCGAGTTGCTGGGCCCATTGCTCAAGTGGATCGGGCTTGTCGAGTCGGCGGCTGCCGAACGTCGGGTCGCCCGAGCCATCAATGATAAGGTCGCCATGCATCACCGAACCATTGACATCGCCATCGAAGTAGAGCG
>DATGCC010000940.1:0-5763 GCA_035312345.1 Rhodothermales bacterium | reverse complement strand
GCGTGCGCGTCGATGAGGCCAGGAATCACCGCATGGCCCTCGGCATCCACTGTCTCGGCGTCGGGATACGCAGCGAGCAGGTCGTCGTTGGTGCCCACCATCAGGATGCGGTCGCCACGCACGGCCAGCGCCTCGGCCCTTGGCTGGTCCGGGTTGACGGTGTAGATCACAGCATTGTGCAGCACAAGATCGGCCTGAGCATGCGCCGAAACGGGCAGCAAAAAGAGCAGGAAAAGAAATAGAAAAGACTTCATCGGGGAAGCGGGCATTTGAGTGGGAAACGAACGGCAATATCGCAGATCTGACAGAGAATTCCGAATCGCATGTGGAGCTTCCGCTCCACCACCTGTGAGATACTGCTTCCCAACTCAGGCGTCATGCCTGCGCTTGCTGATTATCCAGAAGGGCAACACGATCCAGCAAGAAATCGGTGTTGAAAGGCTTCACCAGCACATCGGTGGCTCCCATTTCAAGGACGCCCTGCACATCGAAGGAATCCTTGTAGGCCGTCATAATAAATACAGGGCAAGTGATGCCCAACCCGCGCAAAGTACGCAAGACCTCCAGGCCGTTCATGTCTGGCATCCACACGTCCAGCAAGACCAGATCGAACGATTCCGCCTCACAAAGGTGTTGCAAGGCTTCGCGCCCCTCATCCGTGGCAACAACCTCCCAGTCAAGCGATTCGAAACAGGCCGCGATGTATTCGTTGATCACGTTGTCATCTTCCACAATGAGCACGCGCTTTTTCGGCTGCATCTCCATGAGAAGGCATGGTCTGGTTGAAGGAGAAAGAGGTCGTAGCGAGACGAATAAGCAGGTGGGCTGAATGAGCAGGTCGGCGCTGCGGATGCCAACCCGCTGTTGTAAATCAGGGTCCGGTTTCACATGTAAGATTTGCGCAACGAGCCGTACCGTTGGGGCTGTTTTTTTACACGGTCTAAATTTTTTCAGGTTGTAACTTGAGCACGATCAATACGTTGACAGAATCTCTGCTAATTTCTTACCCCTTCCCCAATCCAAAGATGCTCCGTAACTATCTGAAAGTGGCCCTGCGCACCCTGAGCCGCCACCGGCTCTTTAGCTTCGTCAATGTGGTGGGGCTGGGTCTGGGGATGGCGTGCTGCCTGCTGTTGCTGCTCTTCGTCCGCCATGAACTGGCCTTTGACCGGCAGGTGCCCGACGCCGAGCGCGTCTACCGGGTCACCTACCATGCCACCAACAGCAACGACTACGCCCGCGTCCCCCCACCCATCGCACCGCTAATGCCGACGTATTTCAACGGCGTTGAAGCAGCCGCCCGCGCCTTTTCAGGCAACGTGAGCGTGCTCGTGCCCGGCGCAGAAACGGGTGGCGACGACCAGAGCTTCGAGGAAACGAGCGTCTATTTCGTCGATTCAACCTTCACCGACATTTTCCCGCTGACCTTCGTGCAGGGCGACGACAGCCAGCGACTTGCGCAGCCCAACACAGTGCTGCTCAATGAGGAAGTGGCAGAGCGCTATTTCGGCGAACAGAATCCGGTGGGCAAGACGATTGTGCTCGAAGGCGATCAGGTGTTTACCGTCAGGGGCGTGGTGGAGGATTTCCCGGAAGCCTCGCACCTGCACTTCAACGTGCTGCTGCCCTACGATAACATGTACGACATGCAGGGTGAGCAGGCGGGCGCGGTGATGCGGCAGAATCTTGCGCAGAACTGGGTGATCTCGCATTCCTTTACCTATATCCGCCTCGCGCCGGGCGTCACGATGGAAAGCGTCACCGAGCGGTTTGCGGAGTTTGTGAGTGACAACGCCCCCGAGCAACTCCAGGTCGGGCAGTCCTTTTCGCTGACGCCGCTGCTCGATATTCACCTCCACACGCCGGATATTTTTCTCCAACCGGAAGCGCAGGGCGACATTCAGTACGTCTACATTTTCGCGGGCATTGCTTTCCTGACGCTGCTGCTGCCGTGCTTTAATTTTGTCAACCTGTCCACGGCGCAGTCGATTGGGCGCACGCGGGAGATTGGGGTGCGGCAGGCGTTGGGTGCCCAGCGGAGACAACTCTTTGGGCAGTTCTTGGGCGAATCGCTCGTCGTCAGTGCGCTGGCGTTTCTGCTGGCCCTCGTACTCGTGATTCCCGGCCTGTCTGTGATGAGCGACCTGACGCAACGCACCCTGACCCCTGACTTGCTACTCGATCCGCTCGTACTGCTCGGCTTCGTCGGCGTGTTGCTGCTAACGGGATTGCTCGGCGGAGCCTACCCGGCCTATCTCATCGCCCGCACCGACATCATCGCTGCCCTGCGAAGAACAACGACGAGCCTCGGCAGGAGCGCGTGGTCGCCGCGCAAAGTGCTCGTTGCGTTGCAGTTTGCCATCTCGATTGCACTCATCGGCGGCACAGTGCTCATCTTCCAGCAGATCAACTACATGACGAACCGCTCCCTCGGCTACCAGCCCGAGCAGGTCGTCGCGGTGCCGCTGTTCAGCCAGAGTATCAACTCCTTCTTCGTCGGTGTGGATGAAGCCATGCGCAGCCGCCTCGACACGTTCGAGGAGACCATCGCGCAGCACCCCGGCGTGCTTGGCTCTACCCTCTCGCGCAACGCGCCTGGCCTCGGCGTCGTCGGGCGCGGCACCCAGCTCGAAGGATCGGATGATGTCACCTTCACCGCTGCGATGTCGGTGGATTATGACTTCCCGGAGTTCTACGGCATGGAAATTATTGCCGGTCGCAATTTCGACCGGGCGCGAGGCACCGATCACCAGAATGCCTTTATCGTGAATGAGACAGCCATTCGCGAGTTTGGCTGGGGCAAAGCACCCACCGATGCACTCGGCCAGCAGCTCAACCTCGAAGGCAAAGACGGCGAAGTTATCGGCGTTGTGAAAGACTTCAATTTCGTCTCGCTTCAGAACCCCATCAACGCGCTGATTATGGAGATTAACCCTGCCGCGTTTCGGACGGTCTCTATCCGCCTCGCGGGCGGCGACCCGACGGAGACGATGGCTTTTCTGGAGGAAACCTGGAACGAGACCTTCCCCGAGCAAGCGTTCAACCCCAACTTCCTCGATACGCAGTTGGTCACCCAGTATGACCTTCAGGCACGGCTTGGCCGACTGGTGCGGTTGTTTGCCTTCCTCGGCATTGTCATTTCGTGCCTCGGGGCCTACGCCCTCGTGATGTACAGCGCCCGTCAGCGCCGCCACGAGATCGGCGTGCGCAAGGTGCTCGGCGCGTCGCTGCCACACATCCTGGGCCTGCTCTACCGCGAGTTGACGATTCTCTTCATCGTCGGCCTGCTCATTGCCACCCCGGCTATCTACTTCGCCGGGACGTGGTGGCTTGAGAATTTCACCTACCGCATTGCGGTCAACCCCGGTTTGATTCTGCTGAGTGGCTTCGTGATGCTTGCCCTGGCGTGGCTGACCATCAGCTACCAGTCCCTCAAAGCCGCCCGCGTCAATCCCGTAGACTGCTTGCGCGACGAATAGGCTGGGGCTTGGTTAATTGGAAATGGATAGATCCCAAACAACCATTTTCTATCTTCCAATAACCATTTCCCAAATCCTATTGCCTATCTTCCAGTCAACCACCCCTCAATCCTGACGAGGAAACCCATGCGCGTATCCTCCATTGCCTTGCTCGTGCTTGCCAGCCTGCTGTACGTCGGCTGTGAGACCAATCAGGCTGTCGACACGCCCCCGCTTGCTTCAACTACGTCTGCCGAACCACCTATGGCGAAGATTCAACGGACCGACGTTCCAGGACCCCGAACCCGCACCGATGATTATTACTGGCTACGCGAGCGCGAGAACCCGGAGGTCATCGCTTACCTAGAGGCCGAAAATGCCTACACCGAAGCGGAGATGGCACACCTCAAGGACCTGGAAGACGCGTTGTTCGCGGAAATCAAAGGCCGCATCAAAGAGGATGATGCCTCGGTGCCCTACAAAGAAGGCGACTATTTCTATTACACACGCTACGAGGAGGGCAAAGAGTATCCGATCTACGCCCGCAAAAAAGGGTCGCTGGACGCCGAAGAACAGATCATGCTCGACGCCAACGTCCTTGCCGAAGACCACGAGTATTTCGCTGTGCGGGGCCGCGAGATCAGCGCCAACCAGAACATCCTCGCCTATTCCGTCGATACCGTCGGGCGGCGCATCTACACCCTACAGTTCAAGAACCTGACGACGGGCGAGGTGCTGGCAGATGAGATCCCCGACGTGACGGGCAACGTGGCATGGGCCAATGACAACCAGACGATTTTCTACACCAAGCAGGACCCGACGACGCTACGCTGGTACCAGATCTACCGCCACGTCCTCGGCACCGACCCGGCCAAGGATGAACTCGTCTATGAAGAAGACGACGATACTTTCTCCTCCTTTGTTTTCCGCACCAAGTCGAAGCGCTACATCCTGATCGGCTCGCAGCAGACCCTCAGCAGCGAATACCGCTACCTCAGCGCCGACGATCCGGCTGGCAGCTTCCAGATCATTCAGCCGCGGGAGGACAACCATGAGTACAACGTCGATCATTACGGCGACCACTTTTACATCCGCACGAACGACAGCGCGCAGAACTTCCGGCTGGTGAAAACACCCGTAACCGCTACCGAAAAGGCCAACTGGGAAGAGGTCATTCCCCACCGCACCGATGTGCTGCTCGAAAACTTTGAGATGTTCAAGGACTACCTCGTCCTGAGCGAGCGGCAGGACGGGCTTATCCGGCTGCGCGTGCGCCCCTGGGATGGCAGCGGCGAACATTACATCGACTTCGGAGAACCGGCATATCTGGCCTATGTGGAGACCAATCCCGAGTTCGACACGCCGGTGCTGCGCTACGGCTACACCTCCATGACGACGCCGAACTCCGTCTACGACTACCACATGGCGACGCAGGAGAAAACGCTGATGAAGCAGGACGAAGTCCTCGGTGACTTCGACAGTTCGCGCTACACCACCGAGCGCCTCTATGCTACCGCCCGCGACGGCGTAAAGGTGCCGATCTCGTTAGTCTACCGAACCGATCTCTTCGAGCAGAACGGCACGGCCCCGCTCTTGCTCTACGGCTACGGCTCCTACGGCTACAGCCTCGATGCCACGTTCAGTTCGGCCCGTCTGAGTCTGCTGGATCGCGGTTTTGTGTATGCCATCGCCCACATCCGGGGTGGACAGGAGATGGGACGGCAGTGGTATGAGGACGGCAAGCTGCTCAAAAAGAAAAACACCTTCACCGACTTCATCGACAGCGGCGAATACCTCATCGCTGCCCAGTACGCCGACCCGGAGCGTCTCTTTGCAATGGGCGGCAGCGCAGGTGGCCTGCTGATGGGAGCCGTCATCAACATGCGCCCGGACCTGTTCAGTGGCGTCGTAGCTGCCGTGCCATTTGTCGATGTCGTCACCACCATGCTCGACGACTCCATCCCGCTGACGACGAGCGAGTATGACGAGTGGGGCGACCCCAACGACTCGACGTATTACGACTACATGCTCTCGTACTCGCCCTACGACAACGTGGAGGCGAAGGACTATCCAAACCTGCTCGTCACCACTGGCCTGCACGACTCGCAGGTGCAGTACTGGGAGCCCGCCAAGTGGGTCGCCCGCCTGCGGGCGATGAAGACCGACCAGAACCGCCTGCTGCTCAAAACCAACATGGACGCAGGCCACGGCGGCGCGTCGGGCCGCTACAAGCGCTACCGGGAGACCGCGTTCCAGTACGCCTTCCTGCTCGATCTAGCCGGGATTCAGAACATCACGCCAACGG
>DATGCC010000939.1:0-2299 GCA_035312345.1 Rhodothermales bacterium | reverse complement strand
GGCCCTGACTGGCGAGCGTGACACCTTCGGCGAACAGGAAGACTCCGATAATCTGCTGGAAGGCGACAACCGTAGCAACAATACCGCCCTCGGATTTAGCTGGACCTACGTGCCCTCGGCCAACATGCAGGCGCGGCTTCTCGCCAACTGGTACCGCAACGAGGGCGACAGCAATCTGGGTGGTGGCCTGTTGCCGCAGTCGGGTGCGCTTAGCCCTCGTGTCGTGGATCCGCCACCGCCCCTCTTTGGCGGGCAGATCGATACGGCGCGTTTTGCCTATGACCAGGCATATGGGTTGGAGAAGGCGACGGTGGCTGCGCATATCCTTGCCAACCGGGGTCGCCACACGCTCGAAGCCGGGGGCGGCGTCGATGTGCTGGAAAACCGACTCGACCTGGATCTGGCACTCAATGACTATGGTGCGTTTATCTTCGATGCCCTGCGCGTGACAGATCCGCTCCTCGGTGCTCTCTCCGATAGCATTGAGCAAGACAAGAGGTATCATCGATATCAGATGTACGTACAGGACCGCATTGCTTCTCCACGAGGCGAAGTATTTCTCCAGCCGAGCCTGCGCTACGACTATTACGAGTTGCTGGGTAGAGGATACTTTTCGCCTCGCATCAGCGCCTCTATTCTTATGGGCGAGCAGACAACGGTGCGGCTGGCTGGCGGACGTTATGTGCAAAGCCCGGGCTTCGAGAAACTGCTCGACCCGGACAACCTGTTTAACCTTGCCCGCTTCTCCGCGCTCGACAGCCTGGGCGTGGAAGAAGCCCTGCACCTCGGAGCCAGCGTCACGCGGCGCATCGGCGATGTGTGGCAGGTGGAGGTGAACAGCTACTGGAAATGGCTTGACGATCTCATCACCCAACAGTCGCGCGTGGTGCAGCGGCCTGTTGCCATCTTTCAGCCGAGTGGTACCGGGGGGCGTAATGGGCGGCTTGATCCTGAGGCCTACCGTATTCTTACGGAAGACGTATTCGAGTTGACCAATGACCCCGTCAACGATGCCTCGGGCCGGGCCTATGGCGTAGAGGTGCTCGTCGAGAAGCGCCGCGCTAGCCTGCGCGATCCGTGGAGCGGCTGGGTTTCGTATGCGCTCGCCCGTGCCACGCGGACGCAGAAAGTGGGCGGCCAGGAAGTAGAGATTCCCTTTGCCTACGACCGCCGCCATACCCTGAGCCTGGTTGTCAACCGTCGTTTCGGGCAGCACATGGATGTGGGCGTGACGTGGCGCTATGGCAGCGGCTTCCCGTACACCCCTGCTATCGGCATGGAGCCGCTGGTCGCCATTGTAGAGGACCCCACGAGTGGGCCGCGCGATATTCTGCTCACCGACCCGGAGACCAACCTCGTCCGTCTCGTGCCCGAATACGGTGGGGCCGACAACGTCCATGCGGGGCGGTTGCCTGCGTATCACCGGCTCGATGTACGCGCCACCTACTCGGCTTCGTGGCAGGGGTTGGGGGTGGATCTTTATGTCGATCTTATCAACATCTACAACCGCCGCAACACCGTCACTTATCAGTATTATGTAGAGGTGGAGCAGCCGCCCAATGATAACCTGCCGGGGTCTCTCCAGCGCCCGCCGACAGCCACCCTCTTGCGCGAGCCCATCTATATGTTTCCGTTCATTCCATCCTTTGGCTTCCGGTTGGCTTTTTGAGAGGTCGAGAGCGACATAACGGCGTCGCGGCTTGCCCAGGAAGCTTGTCATTACGAGGAGCGAAGCGATCCCCGCGCAAGCGAGGAAGCAACCTTGTACGTCAAGCATCACTAACGAGATTGCCCCGCGACCTTTGGTCGCTCGCAATGATAGGTATCGGTTTTAGGCAGAGGTTCTGGTCTCTGTTTTTTCTGGTGGGATGGATGTTGGCCGGGCCGGTGCAGGCGCAGGTGGCTACAGTGCGCGGGTTTGTGACGAGCCAGGATGACGGACAGGGCCTGGAAGGCGTCAACGTGGTGCTGCGAGACGGGAACGGGCGGCTGAAAGGCGCAGCGACCAGCGTGGATGGCGTCTATGTCATTCCCAATGTAGCTCCTGGCAGCTATGCGGTACGTGCCACCTTCATCGGGTTTCAGACGTTTGCTGATTCACTGACGCTGGCTCCCGGCGAGGTGCGCACGCTCAACATCGAACTGGTGCCGGGGTCCGAGGAACTGGACGAGGTGGTGGTAGAGACCGAGCGCACGGACGGCGCGGCAAACGTCACCGCCGGGCAACAAACCATCCGGCCCCGTGACATCGAACGCTTGCCTACGCCCGATGTGAGCGGTGACCTTGCCAGCCTGCTCG
>DATGCC010000938.1:0-2779 GCA_035312345.1 Rhodothermales bacterium | reverse complement strand
TATCGCGAGTCCGCCGCAAACGCTGATTCCACCCAGTGCGAAGATCCACCGCCGAAGTTCGGCGTCTCCCAGAAACATCGCGATTCCGGTCTTGCATACGAGGTTGGCGATTGAGGCGAGAAAGATGGCCCGCCAGGCCGTATCTGCGCCGACGTCGTCGCGCGCATACAGGCGACCCACAGAAAGTGTGAGGGCGTCGACGTCCGTGAGCCCCGAGATGAACGCTACCAGGTAGAGGGCACTGTCACCCAGTTAGTCGCGTGAGGCCGCAACGATCCAGAGGATGCCCGTGTAGAGCAGTGCGAAAGTGATGGCTGTCTTGAAACGCGCAGGGTTGCCCTGCTTGCCGGCATCGGTCGACTCCTGGGACGTCGTGCGCCAGAAAATAAAGCCGCTCAGCGCCAGCATCAGCACGGACAATGTGATCACTGGACCGACCATGGGTTGTAACAGGCTCGGTGCGACGACGCTGAGCTCGATCAGCATGCGTGCGTAGACCACGGTTGACGCCACCAGAATGATCAACGTTGCTGCCTTACCCGAAAGCTGTCCTTCTTTGACCATTCCCGAATAGCTCACCGCGGTGACTGTGCTGGAGACCATGCCCCCCAGGGCGCCAGCCAGCCATGAGCCTGCGCGGTCACCCAGGAGGCGGAACGCCAGGAATCCAGCCAGGCTCATCCCGACGATCAGCACGACCATCAGCCAGATTTCAAACGGATTGAAAATCTTGTACGGGCCGTAGTTTTCGTCGGGCAGCAAGGGCAGAATCACCAGGGCAATGAGGACAAACCGCGCGATGATGTTGAAATCATCCGGGCCCAGACGCTCGATCCAGTGGTGCAATGGGCGCTTGAAATGCAGGAGCAGCGTGATTGTGCCCGCCAACGCGACCGCAGGCAGCCGGTAGCCGGCAACGACTGCTGCGCCGAGCAGAAACACGGTGAGTGACGCCAACAGTGTGGTCAAGCCTTCCATGTCTCTGGAGACTGCGCGGGTTGCCAGAATTGCCCCCAGCGCCAGCACGCCAGCGGGTAGCGCCCACTCGTACTGGTCACCGATCAGGGCGCAAAGTGCCCCGGCGACGCTGATCAACGCAAAAGACCGCAGCCCAAGCGGTTTGTTGTCCGCCCATTCCCGTTCGAGCCCGACGAGAAGGCCAAGGCCCAGGGCCAGACCCATGCTGACCAGTTGCTGGTAAGCGGTGTCGAAGTCAGATGCGTTGATCACATTCGCCGCCGCGTGATTCGTTCAAGCCAGAGGCAATCAAGCCACACGCGGGGTGCTCACTAGGAGGTTGGAATGGATAGCCGCCCGCATTCTGCACGATCAACCATCAGGATGTGTCACAGAATCTCAATTTTAAGACGTACGTTGTTAGACGTACACGACTGACGCGTTATGGCCGATCCTCTGCGTCGTCTCGCGCATCTTCGAGGTTGTCTTCCATTTCGTCCAGCGCTTCCTCAGTATCGTCTTCGAAGTCCTCGACGTCGTCACCCTCTTCGTTGGGCATGTCTATGTCGACGTCCGGGACGGTCACCTCGACTTCCTTGGTGCCAACGTCAACGTCGGCGGTATCCACGTCGTATCGAGGCAGGCGTCCCGGGTCAGCGTCCACGTCCACGTCCACATCAGGCATTTCACCTTCTTGTGTTTTTTCGATGTCACAAGCCGACATGCCCAAGCTGGCGATGAGAACGAGGCTGAGACCACCCAGCCGCGCAATGCGGTGTTTGTTGGCGAATGGCGATAGATTACTCATTGTGGTTCTCCTGTTGTTTTAGGCTTGGGTGCCGTAGGCCGTTATGTGTAGGCTGCGTTGCCACCGTTGTCCTTTTTGGCGTTGTTGTCTGTTGAGAGGCAAGTTCTATGCCAGGCGTGTTGGGATAGCACCTCTCCCAGCCGTCGGATTGCCTTCTCAAAGGGGTTTTCCAATGGAGAATTGGGCCAATGCGCATGTTTTGCAGAGGTATTGATGTAAATATGACAGGCGCGACGGTACTTTTGCCGCCTGGGCTCAGGCGGCAAGTGCGGCACCAGCCGCGGCCACGATCCATCCAAGAATCGATATGATCAACCATCCTGCCATGACCACGATCGCGAGCAGCGCCGCGCAGAACAACAGCACCGCACCGAAACTCTTACGGCGTGCCTGACGCGGGTTTGCCAGCTCGTCGTCCAGCAACCGGATGTTGCGCACATTGGCTTTCCAATAGAAGTCGAAAAGATCCCCCGCCAAGGGGATGGTACCGACGACACTTTCCAGCAGGACGTTTCCCAACATGCGGATCAGGCTCGGCAAGCTTGCGCCCAACCGAAAGGCGGTCAGCAGGATGTAGGTAGAAGACAAAAGTCCTACGCCGTCACCGAGTCCGGGGATGAGCCCGATAACGCCATCCAAACCGATCTTCCTGCCGCCAGGTAGTGGTATGGATTCGTCGAGCAGCTAGGCTACCCGGCGTGCTGCCGCCGTGGCGTGTGCGCTTTCAGATTGTTTTTGCATATCGCGATACCGTTTGCCAGTGCCATCGGGCAGGCACAAAGTATGCCGAAAGCGCCTTCGCGGCGACGCGGATGTGACTCTGCCGGCACGAGACTTGCACGACTTGCACTTGGAGCCGGCGGCAAGGCTTAACGAGGAGGGTAGGACATGATGAAGGGCATCAACAGACAATCCGTTCAAGCTGAACGCTTCGTGGTGACTGGCTGGCTTCAGCGCGCGTGGCAATGGGGCAACGGGGTCGCTGCGACCCTGCTTTTCGGCATCCTGGTAGGT
>DATGCC010000937.1:0-7293 GCA_035312345.1 Rhodothermales bacterium | reverse complement strand
CCGTTGGGATATTCGAAGCGCCACGACCACTTCTGCGCATAGACGCGCACTTCGTAGGCACCGGGCGGCGACACCTCCAGCTTGAGGAACGCCTTGAAACCCCATGTGAACACCACCAGCACCAGAATCGTCGGCACGATGATCCAGGCCGCTTCCATCAGCTTGCTTTCGTGTACAGGCGTAGGGCGGTCGGCCTGGCTGCGGCGGCGGTACTTGACGGCAAAGTACACCATCACACCCACCACCAGCACAAAGAGCACCACGCTCACCCAGTACACGAAATAAAACAGGCCATCAATCTCGCCTGCTACGGTTGAGGCGGCTTCGGGAAGCCAGAGGGTACCTTTATCTTCCATTGTAGCAATTGGTAATTAGTAATTGGGAAATGGTTATTGGGGAAGAGAACTTCCTGGAATGGGATCTCCCTTTCCCAATTCCCATTTTCCATTTTCCGAACGTTGCTCTCGGCCTTCGCGCCGCCAGAAGAAAACCAGCATCAGCCCCAGCGCCAACACCGTCAGGACACCGCCGAGGCGCATCAAGTTGGTGGCATTGGCCACGTACGAGTTGGCCTGCGGATCGTAGTGGTAGCAGAACAGGAAAATCTGGTCAAGCGGCGTGCCGACGGTGCCCTCCGAGGCTTCGACGAGCGCGGGGCGCAGGTCGCTGGCGGGCACATCTACGCCGTAGAGGTAGCGCGTGATCTTGCCGTTGCCACTCAGAAAGATCAGCGCGGCAGGATGCGCAAACTCCTGCTGTGCTTCAATCCAGCGATACTTAAAGCCGACGGCTTCGGTCAGGCGTTCAATGGACGCTTCGGTGCCCGTCAGAAAATGCCAGCCGGTGGCGGCTTCCGGTTTGCCGAGTTGCTGCACGTAACGCTCTTTCTGCCGCCGCGCCAGGTCCGCCGTTTCGATGGCGTTGAAGCTGACGGTGAGTATTTCAAATTCCTCGCCCGGCACCCAGTCCAAATCCGCCAGCGTCTTGGTAAACGAATCCAGCACCACGTTGCACAGCATGGTGCAGTTGTGGTAAACGAGGTTGAGCACGACGGGCTTCTCGCCATCGAAGTAAGCATCCAGCGTGACGTCCGCTCCGGTCTCGTCGTGGAAGACGATATCGGTCGGGATGGTTTCACCGAGTTGTTCGTCCATATCCACCCCCTCGAACACCTCGGGATTCTGCCCGCTGCGTTGCGCGTGTGCAGGCTCCGCCCAGTAGGCGCTACCTGCAAGGAGGCAACCCAGCAACAGGAGGATATGAAAGTAACGTAGGTGCATGGAAAGGCCGTTCGTTCGGGGCTTTCACTAATTACTGAAACCCGCTAAGGATCCCGCCATTACTCCGGAAGCAGTTGTAATTCCGGTGAATAGGTGCCAGGCTCGCGGTAGGTCTCGTTGACCATCAACTCCATGGCCCGGTCGATGGGGATGCGATAGACCCCCTCGGCATCGTTGAGGATCTTGTATTGCTCAAGCTGTTCGTCGGCGGTGGCTTCGACCTGGCGGAGTTCGGGATAATCCACCCCGGCGGCGGCTTTTCGTGCCGTCTCTTCGGCCACAAAGCCCGAGTAGAAGAAAACGAATACGACCGCCATGGCAATGGCGGTGATCGTAGCGAAGATGAATCCCAGGATCGACGCCGCACCTACGCCTTCGTGCTGCACGCCGAGTTCAGCTTCTGCTTGGTAGGCCTCTTCCGCCCCAGTCACTTCGGCAGCAACTTCCGCAACGTTTGCCTTGAGCAACCCCGGTAACGGCCCGATCTCTTCTTCCTGGTCTGGGTTGACGGGTTTTTCGGTTTTGCTTGGATTGGCGACCGCCGCGAGTGGACCAAACCCTTCGGCCTGATCGGGGCTGACCAGCGATGCAGCGGCATCGTCAGGCGTGCCGCTGATGAAGCTTTCTACCACATCGCCATGACTCTCGCCGGCTGCATTACGCGAGAAGACGCGCCAGTAGTACGTCCCCTCATCCGTCGGAAATACATCGGCCACCGTAATCGATGTCGTGTCGCCGACATTTTCTGCGAAAACCAGGGTCTCGAAGGTGGTATCCGAAGCGACTTCCAGAAAATATTCCGTAGCCGCTTCTACCGGCTCCCACTCGAAGGTTACCGCCGTGCCATCCACAATGGCTTCCTCACGCGGGGCCACGAGGTTGGGAGCGGCGGGCGCTTTCATCTCGCTATCTTCTTGCTGTGTCATCGTTTTCTTGGGAAAGGGGGATAGGTAAGTACGAAGGACGAAAAAACTCGACAATCGAAATCCGCCCTTCGACAATCCCTCTCTCCCTTTCTTACTTACGTATTCTCAAAGTGAAGCGACTTGGGCAACAGCGGGTCGTTCTGCGGCACCAGCGGGTGGCGACTCAAACGCCACGTAAACGCGCTGATGAGAACGAGGAACAGGCCGAGCCAGCAGGTGAAGTCGAGCCAGTGGAACGCAGCGTGCTCGTGTAGCACCGGCATCGACAGCCAGTACAGGTCGATCCAGTGCATAATGAGCAGCCAGACCGTCATGATGCTCATCAGCGGGATCGACCGCTTGGTAGCACGCGGCAGCAGGATGAGGAAGGGCAGGATAAAATGCACGATCAGCAGGGCCGCACTGAGTGACCCCCAGCCGTGTTCGAGGCGATGCCGAAACCAGACCGTCTCTTCGGGAATGTTGCCATACCAGATGAGCATGTATTGGCTGAAGGCGATGTACGCCCAGAACACCACGAAGCCGAACGTCAGCTTGCCCAGATCCTGGTAATGCTCCTTCGTGACGGTGTGCGTAAGCATTCCGCCGCGCTGCTGAAGCAAGATGAGCATCAGCGTGATGAGGCAGAGGCCAGAGAGAAAGCTGCCGGCAAAGAAGTAGACACCGAACATCGTCGAGAACCAGTGCGGGTCCAGCGACATCAGCAGGTCATAGCTCGCAAAAGCCAGCGTCACGGCAAACAGCGGCATGCCCCAGGCACTCACGCGGCGCTGCTTCAGCACAATCTCCGGGTCAGGATCGACATCTTGCTGAATAGAGAGCTTGTACAGCTTGTAGGAGATGGTGGTCCAGATGAAGAAGTAGAAGACGATCCGAATCAGGTAGAACGGCACATTGAGATACGCCTCCTTGCCCGCCAGAATTTCGTCATACTCCGGGCTGGCAGGATCGAAAACAGCCTCGTGCGTCCAGTGATACAGGTCGTGCATCCCAAAAAAGATGGGAATGAACAGCACAATCAGCACCGGAAAGGCATACATCAGCACCTCGGGAATGCGGCGCACCGCCACCACCCAGTAGGCTTTGGTGAGATGCTGGATCATCACGAAAAACATCGACCCCAGCGTCACCGTGAGGCAGAAGGTCCAGCCGATGAGGTAGGAAAAATAGAACTGTTCGGGATCAACGACCCAGCCGATGGCGCTCACCACCAGCAGCGCCGCACCGATCAGGAAAGGAATCGTCGTCCACCCCAGCGCACCGCCCTTAAAGGTATAGTCGCTGTCCGACCGGGCTGCCGTGGGCTGGACCGGATCGACCAGCGCCGTCAGGAAAGAGCTTCGTTTTACCGTATCAGCCATGCTATTTAGCTCATTGCGGGTTATGCGTTGTTAGCACACAACCTGTTGATTATTGCGTATTCGTCGTGTCGGTGGCAGCCTGTTGACCGGTGCCGCTACCGGCGGTACCCGTGCGTCCACCGCCGATGTTGGCCGTGCTGCCCTGCTCAATGCTGGCGAGCTCGCTGGCGGGGATGTCGGCTTCGGTGGCATTCTGGCTCCGCTGGAGCGCCCGCACGTAGGCCACAATGGCCCAGCGATCCGCCACCGGAATCTGCTGTGCGTAGCCCGGCATGTTGCGCACGCCGTTCGTAATCACATCGTAGAGATAGCCATCCGACTCGCCGCGCAGGCGGTCGTCGTGGTAGCTTGGTGCCGGGGTGTAGCCGTAACCGCCCGTCATGATGATGCCCTGCCCGTCACCCGACCGACCGTGGCAGACGGCGCAGTAAATGTTGTACCGTTGCTGTCCGCGACGGATGACCTCCGTCGTCACGGCAATGGGCAACGTCTGCACGTAGGCTCCGCCCTCGGTGCGGCCCAGGTAGAACCCGGTGTCTTCCTTGAGCATGCCCCGCGCGACCGTACCCGGCACTGGCAGACGCATCGCCCGGCCATCTGCAAAGAAGGGGTTGGCCTCCTGCGGATCGAATTTGTTCTGGAAGTCCATGTTCGGATTGATGTGAATGGGCGGCTTGTCCGAGATCGTTCCCCGGCAACCGGCCATCAGCAAAACCCCGAACAGGGCAATGGTAAGCGTGAGTTTGTGCATGGTGTTTGTTTTTAGTTGACCGTCATCAAGTATCAGTTGACGACTGACAACTCGCTAGATATCCGTATACTCGTGGTCTTTGATCACTTCGACGTTCAGCGCACCGATCTCCTGCAAGAACGCGCCCGTCTGCTCCTCGTCGAAATGATCGTCGGCAGCGGCAATCTGGAGGAAGAAGGCGTTGTCCGTTACGCGGGCAAAGCGGCGCGAGTAGAACAGCGGGCTGTAAGGACGCGGCAGCCCGTTGAGGGCCAGCATCCCAATCACCGCCGCAATCGCTGAGAACAGCACCGTCAACTCGAACATAATCGGGATGGACGGCTCGACGGCAAAGAACGGCTTGCCGCTGATGTTGATCGGGTAATCGACAGCGGAGGTCCACCACTGGAGCCAGGTCGCCAGCGCCAGCCCAGTCGCGCCGCCGATGAAGGCGATGAAACCGACCTTCGACTGCCCCAGCCCCATTGCCCGGTCCATGCCGTGGATGGGAAACGGGCTGTGCGCGTCGAAATGCTTGTACCCGGCTTTGTGTACTTTCTCAGCCGCGTGCAGCAACGCCCCAGGGTCCGAGAACTCAGCGAGGACGCCATACACTTTGTCCTCGCGGGGTTCGTAGATCCCCATCGTCGCCTTAATGTCGTGAAGCAGTTTTTTCAACATGGATCTATCAGCTTCTAAGCGTTAGCGCGTTGAATGCCGCGATTAAGCGTGCTCAGGACCTTCTGTTTTTTCCACGGACGGCTGCACATACGGCACGTCATGATCCGTCGCATGCCCGTCACCTTCGTAGTAATGCGGATCCGCCTGTGGCAGCACGCCTTTCACCTCAGCGATGGCGACCATCGGCACGAAGCGCAGGAAGATGAGGAACAGCGTGAAGAACAACCCGAACGAGCCAATCAGCGTCAGCACATCCACAAACGTCGGTGTGAAGTAGCCCCAGGAGGACGGCAGAAAGTCGCGGTGCAGCGAGGTGACCGTAATCACGAAGCGCTCGAACCACATGCCGATGTTCACGATGATCGACGTGACGAACATGAACGGAATCGAGCGGCGCAGCTTCTTGAACCAGAAGAACTGCGGGAAGAGCAGGTTGCACGACATCATGATCCAGTACGCCCACGCATACGGCCCTGTCGAGCGGTTGAGGAAAGCGTATTGCTCGTATTCGACCTGCGAGTACCACGCGATGAAAAACTCAGTGATGTAGGCAAAGCCGACGATGGTACCTGTGAGCAAGATGATGATGTTCATCTTCTCCAGGTGCTGCATCGTGATCAGGTTCTCCAACCCGTACACCTTGCGGGCGATGAGCATCAACGTCAGCACCATCGCGAAGCCGGAGAAAATAGCCCCGGCGACGAAGTAGGGCGGAAAGATCGTGGTGTGCCAGCCCGGCAGGATAGACACCGCAAAGTCGAAGGACACGACGGAGTGGACCGAGAGCACCAGCGGCGTGGCGAGACCGGCCAGGATGAGATAGGCTTTCTCGTAGTTGCGCCAGTGGCGGTTCGCGCCTGTCCAGCCGAGGGCAAAGAAGCCGGTGACCCGCTTGCGCAGCTTGCTCTTGGCGCGGTCGCGCAGCGTGCCGAGGTCAGGAATCAGGCCAACGTACCAGAACAGCAGCGAGACGAGGAAATAGCTCGACACCGCGAACACGTCCCACAGCAGCGGACTCTTGAACTGCGGCCACATCTCCATCTGGTTGGGCACCGGCAGCGTCCAGTAGATCACCCACACACGGCCCACGTGAATCGTTGGGAAGACAAGCGCGCACATAACGGCAAAGAGCGTCATGGCCTCCGCCGCCCGGTTGATCGACGTACGCCACTTCTGCCGGAACAGGAAGAGAATAGCTGAGATGAGCGTTCCAGCGTGACCGATACCGACCCAGAACACGAAGTTGACAATCGGCCAGCCCCATCCCACCGGAATGTTGTTGCCCCAGACGCCGATCCCGTTCCAGAACAGGTAGGCGATCATGATGAGCAGCAGCGCCGCGCCTGTGGAGGCTGCACCAAAGGCCAGCAACCATGTCAGCGGTGTCTTCTTTTCCGTGTGATACGAAACCAGATCCGTGATTTCGTGGAAAGACAGGTTGCCCGTGATCAGGGGCGGGTCGGCATGGTAGCCGTCGCCACTGTGCGGCGCGAGATCTGTGGTGTGAACCTTATCCACGGGGGTCTATCGTTTGGCTTGAATGATTTTTTACGAACATCGGCAGAGACGCAGCATGCTTTGCCTCTTCCAGCTTGTTTATGCTTCAGGCTCCTCGGGCATCGCACTTTCCTGCACGAGGCTCGGATGCGGGTTGCGCACGCGGCCCAGGTACGACACCCGCGGCTTCACGTCGAGTTCGGCGAGCATTTCGTAGCGGCGGCTGTTTTCGCGCATTTTCGAGACGGCGCTTTCGGGGTCGTTCAGATCGCCAAAGACCAGCGCGTCCGAAGCGCAGGCCTGCTGGCACGCTGTCACCACTTCGCCATCCTGCACGTTGCGGTCTTCCAACTGCGCCCGCTGCTGCGTCCGGCGGATGCGCTGCACACAGAATGAGCACTTCTCCATCACCCCACGGAAACGCACCGTGACGTTCGGGTTCTGCATCATCTGCACTTCAACAGGAATCGTTTTCGACCAGTTGAAGAAGTTGTAGCGCCGGACTTTGTAGGGGCAGTTGTTTGAGCAGTAGCGCGTGCCGATGCAGCGGTTGTAGATCATCTGGTTCGTGCCATCGGGCGAATGCACCGTCGCCGCTACCGGACACACCGACTCACACGGCGCATTCTCGCAGTGCATACACAGCACCGGCTGCATGACCATCTGCGGATCGGCCGGAGCCTCCTCAATGTCTTCGCTGAGGAAGTAGCGATCCAGGCGCAGCCACTGCATCTCGCGGCCCTGGCCCACATACTTTTTGCCCACCACCTGCACGTTGTTCTCGATGCTACACGCCACAATGCACGCATTGCAGCCCG
>DATGCC010000936.1:0-6874 GCA_035312345.1 Rhodothermales bacterium | reverse complement strand
TTGCGTATCGGAAATGGCTTCGGGGCCATCGTTCGTCTGGCACTGGACGCCCCGGTCGAGTACCGTGCTCATTCCGGCCAAGAAGCCCGTACAGCGCTTCAATTGATCTGCCGGGACCGTGCGCACATTGAAGCGGCCTATGGGGACTACTTGAAAGGCCAACCATCCAGGGACCCACCTATTGTCGCTATGACCTTCAGCGCTGTGGTTGACACGTTGGCCCCGCCGGGCGGCGAGGTGCTGTGGCTCTGGGCACAGTATTTTCCCTATGAATTAGCTGGTGATGCCCACTGGGATAATATCGCCGAGCAGGTAGCCGAGCATATCATCGATACGTTTGAACAGTACGCGCCTGGAACCAAAGACAAAATCGTAGGACAGCTCTTTCAACATCCGCTCTGGCTGGAGCGCGAGTTAGGGCTGTTTCGCGGCAATGTGATGCATCTCGAAATGAGCATCGATCAGATGTTCATGCTACGTCCGGCGCTGGGCATGAGTCGGTATCGAAGTCACCTCAAGGGGCTGTACCTGACGGGTGCCAGTACCCATCCTGGCGGCGGCATTATGGGTGCCTCAGGCCGAAACGCCGCACGCGTGTTGCTGAAAGACCTGGATCGACGACGGATATGAGCTACCTCACGTTTCTTGTTGTCTTTTTACTGCCGCCTATTCTGGCACTGAGCCTCACACAGCCGCGTCCCCTGGCAGGCGTTGGCGGTTTGAGGGCACGCGTCACGTTGCCACTCATGTGTCTTATTGCGTTTCTCTATACGACACCCTGGGACAACTATCTGGTCTACAAAGGCGTGTGGGACTATGGCCTCGACCGCGTTCTTGCCACCATCGGCTACGTTCCGCTGGAAGAGTATCTTTTTTTCTTGCTACAACCCGTCCTTTGTGGCCTGTTTCTCTATCAGGTGTTAGCCCGGTGGAAGCTGTCCGTACCAAAAGAGATGACACCCAAGGCCCAATGGATCGGGGCATCATTGTATTTCTTTATCTCCGTACTCGGCCTCTGGCTACTGGTATCGGGTGAACCTCGCTATCTTTATCTCGGATTGATTCTGGCATGGGCGTGCCCTGTGCTGTTGGGGATGTGGTTCTATGCAGGTGCTTTCATATGGCGCTACCGTAAGCCTTGCCTCATTGCTCTGGTCATTCCAACGCTATACCTGTGGATCGCTGATGCGCTCGCCATTCGGTGGGGTATTTGGAACATTGCCGACCGCTATTCGCTGAACTTCGATCCGCTGGGTTTGCCCGTTGAGGAAGCCGCGTTTTTCTTGATGACCAACCTGCTCGTCGTGCAAGGATCTATGCTCTTCCTTTTTGGAGATCGTATTGCAGAAACGCGTCAGGGCTCGAAATAGCACATAAATCCTCAATTGCACTATCGCTGTTCCACATCACAAAATCTATTGCATCCATGCCATACACCTCAAATGTCCCCGAAATCACGGTCCAGGAACTCAAAGCGCTCATGGACGAGGGGGAAACGCCATTCCTGTTGGATGTGCGTGAGCCGCATGAATATGACATTGCCAACCTGAACGGTACGCTCATCCCTTTGCAACAACTTCCACAACGCCTGGATGAAATCGACGACCATCGCGATGAACAGGTCGTGGTGTATTGCCGCTCTGGTGCTCGCTCGGGGCAGGCTGTCCAGTATCTGCAGGCGATGGGCTTTGCACAGGCTACCAATCTGAAAGGGGGCGTACTGGCCTGGAGCAAGGAGATCGACCCCTCCATGCCGACGTACTGATCAGCCGCTCAACCAACGGTAAGAAAGTATCATGATCAGCGGGATGATGAAAAAGACCATGAGCACGTAAAGAACAGCATATCCCCGATTTTGCCCGGCGATGTCCGATAGTTTTTCGGCCAGATAAATGGGAATCTGGCGCAAACGCATGACGGGAAAAAACAGTAGGAACCCGTAAAAATTGAAGCACAGGTGTGCAAAAGCGACGGTGAGTGCAGCCGTACCAGCCTGGGTACCCGTGCTGGCAAGGAGTAAGGCCCCGAGAATGGCTGTCACGGTGGTACCAAGGTTGGCTCCCAGCACAAACGGATAAATCTGTGACACCGTCACCAGTCCCGCCGCCACCAAAGGCACCACAAACGCCGTGGTAATAGACGAACTTTGCACCAGCATAGTCAACACAAGTCCAAAAAGTAAGGAAACCACGGGTGTGCCAAAGAGATAGCGGTGCAACAGCCTTTCGGATCGCCCCACCACCAGCGCACGCAACAGTTTGATGAGTAACCGGAGCGATACAAAGAGCAGCATCAACCCAATGAGCAATACGACAAAGCCGGTCGATTGCGTGAGGGCAATGATTCCTCGGGAGACAGGTTCGGTGAAGGCTTTAACTGGACTCAGCAGATCCGTACCTCCGGCACCCGCCAGGGCCTCAGTCAGGGCCGCCGCCGAGCGCGAAATCAAGCGCGTCGTTAGCTCCAGCGGGAAGAGCACAGCAACCGTCAGGATATTAAAAAAGTCATGGACCGTCGCCCCGGCCATCGCCCGGCGAAACTCATCCTTTCGCGTGATAGCTCCGAGCGAGACAATGGTATTGGTCACACTCGTGCCGATGTTCGCGCCCATGATGATGGGAATGGCCCCGGCAATGCTCAACCCGCCACCAGCCACAATCGAAACCGTCATGGACGTGACCGTAGACGAACTCTGCACAAGCGATGTCGCCAGGATGCCAACAAAAAGGCCGACGAAAGGGTTAGATGTGGTATCGAGCAAGGCCCTCGCAAAGTCGCGCCCCATCAGGTTGAAGGAATCCCCCATCAACTCGATGCTCGTAAAGAAGAGCAGCAACACGAGGATGAGTCCCAGAACCTGCCAGACCGTGTTGCGCATAAACACTGCCCTTGCCGTAAACGAAAATTGTGAATGGGTCGAAGGGCTCAGAATAGCAATTTTTTTGCAGACGTTCTGTGGAGGATTCAACCAAATCGTTATCAAATTGGAGCAACCCGGTGGCTATTGATTTTCCCATTCCTGTTCTGACTGGCCCTACAGCGGTTGGAAAGACCGAACTGAGCCTGTCGCTTGCCGAAGAGATCGGTGCCGAAATCATCTCCGTGGATAGCCGCCAGATCTACAAGCCATTAAGCATTGGGACAGCCAAGCCCAACCCTGACGAACTGGCCCGTGTACCGCATCATTTCATCAACGAGTTGGATTTGGATCAGGATTTTTCAGCGGGCCAGTTTGCAAGACAGGCGGAAGAGCGCATTTCGGAAATAGGGGCACGAGGTCACATCCCGCTCATCGTGGGAGGGTCAACCCTCTATTTGCATGCCTTACAATTTGGATTAGCGAATATTCCAGATGTGCCGAAGTCAGTCCGCAAGCAAATTGAGAAACGCCTGAACCAGGAAGGTCAGGAGGCGCTCTATGCAGAGCTGCAACAGCTTGATCCCTCCACAGCCCAGACGATGGATCCCACCAAAACCCAGCGGCTCGTCCGGGCGCTCGAAGTCTATCATGGCACTGGGCAACCGCTATCAAGCTACGAGCACGAAGCACCGCGTTATTCATACACAACGGTTGTGTTGCACCGGGATCGTGCAGAACTGTATGGTCGCATCAACGAGCGTGTGGACCGGATGCTCGAAAAGGGATTGCTGGACGAAGTGCAGACCGTAATGGATCAGACCCAAAATATTATGGCTAACCCACTACGCACCATCGGTTATCAGGAGCCTATCTCCTATCTGCAAGGTGAGATTGATTATGCAGCGATGGTCCGCCTGCTCAAGCGCAACAGCCGTCGGTATGCCAAACGGCAGCTCACCTGGTTTCGGCGCTACCCGGCCTATCGGTGGCTGGAGATGGAAGCGTTGCGTGCTGGAAGTGTAGTATTGGGTGATGTTTTTAAATTGCAATAACGGAATTATTGTTCACGATGGCGAGTCACCCAGGCCATGCCCAGAAGAAAAAGATCGATCTTTCCGAACGAGTGAGAGCCTACGAAGAATAGCTTCAGCATCCGTTGTCTCTACTACGCGTCACGACAAACAGGGCCTGTTTGTGGATCCAGCGCCCGCGCCTTCGTTGTGTAATCAGAGGCACATCGTATTTAGCAAATAGGGATCGCCAGGCCTCTACGGTTCTGAAATGCAGGTGTCCTTCTTGTCCTTTCATGTGACCGCTGGATCGGATCCGGTTGGCGAGTTTGTCGAGGAACGTCAGTAGTTGCAAACCTCGCGTGGTTTTGTATACAGATTCCACAATCAATACGCGTGAGCGGGAGACCCGCAAGGCTTCTAGTAGTACCTCTTCCTGGTGTTCAGCGTGATGCAGTACGAAATAGAGTACGGTCACATCGAATGCGTTGTCTGCAAACGGCAAGGTACTGCCATCATACAGCACATGGGGCAGCCGCGTTTGGTTCATCGGCACCACATCAGCAAGGGTGACACGCGCCCCTTTTTCATCCGTAAGCACCTGCCCGACGTACCCCTCCCCTGCTCCAAGATCCAATACCTCCAGCGGTTTTTTCAAGCGTGGGATAAACGGCTCTACGAACCGAATTTTTCTCCGCGCCCGTGCCTGTTGGAGAACCTGCAAGCCAATGGGCATATAGCGCATCAGCGCGAGTAGCAACCAGCCGCCCCATCCTGCGATCACAAAAAACCAGTACGGCCCATCAATGTAGAGCAAATAAGTGCCGAGCGCGCATAGGCCCAGCCATTGCCAGTGCCATGCAGGGCGTGCGAGTAGGGCTATGAGTGCGAGCACACCAAGGAAATACCATGGGTGTACCGTCGTCGCCATCACCAGAAAAAACCCGATGGTGACCAAAAATGCCCGTGCCAGTGGCCAACGGAGTCGTGCATCCAACACGTAAAGCACAGGCACACTGATTAGAAAAAGCTGGCGTAGCGTTGGACCAATTTGTTTGCTCCAGTCGGCTCCCGTGGTGATAAAATAGTACTCTTTGATGCTGTAGTAAAACCCCGCGTTGAACTCGAAGAGCCGGGCATAAAGATCCAGTGAGGCCTGGACGTTTGACAGCACGTATGGCGCTGCATAGGGGAGTGCCACAAGAACTACCATGAGGCCTGAGACCCACACGGAACGCCAGCCAAAGCGCCGCCAGAGGAACGGCATCAGTAGAAAAGGAAAAAGCTTCACCCACCCCGCCAGGGACAAGGCCACGGCGGCCCATCCCCCCTGCTCCTGGCGAGCCAGAAAAACGGTAGCCACGAGGAAAAAGACCATCGCGCTTTCCGTATGTGCTTGCCCGGCGGTTTCAAGCAAAACCAGCGGATGCAAGGCATAGAGCATCAGCCATCGCGCTGTAACAATGCGAGAGATTAACAGCAGTGCCCCGAGTTCAAACAGCACAAAAACCGCTTTGATCACAAAATAGCTGACCTGCCAGCCAAAAGGATAAAACAAGGCCCCAAAGGCAAATACGAGTTGAGACAAGGGCGGATAGACGCTGAAATACCCTTTGGAGTTGAGCGCTTCGTAGATCGGTTCCCTATGAAAAGCAGAAAGGGCCGCATCCTGAGGCACATAGTGATACGGGTTAATGCCATTCACCTGCACGAGACCATCCCACAAATAGCGGAACGCATCATCCGACAGCGACGGTGGCAACCCCACCAACACCAGCCTGAACAGAATGGCAAACACCAGCACATGCCGCGTTTGCAAAGTATCTTGCTGCCAGAGCCCCCAGACGATGGCACCCGTTAGAAAAGCCAGTGGGACTAGCACAGGGAGTTGGGCACGGTCGTGGGCCAGCCAGGCCAACGCAATTACCAGGACCGTCAGCGCGAGAAGTAGCGCCGTTGTAACACGCGGGCGCGGCATGCTCAAGAAGGAATGTAGCACACGAGTCGCAACTGTTTTCCGCCGTCCTTGAAATGCACCTCGTCCGCCATTTCTTCCATCAAGAATAGGCCCCGACCGCGATCAATCAGCAGTTGCTCCTGCGCCAAAGGATCGGGTACGGTATCTGGCTTGAAGCCGGTGCCTTCGTCCTCTACCGCAATTTCTATGCGGTTGGCAAACACCTGGAGATCCAGTTCTACTTCCTTTTCTGGATCAAATCCATTGCCATGTTCCATCGCATTGGTGACAGCCTCGCTGGTGAGCAGCACGATGTGGTAGGCAAAATCCTCGTCATCGGTCAGGTCTTTCATAAACCGCTGGGTCTCTTCGACAACCCGTTCCAGATTATCGAAATGGCTGGCGAGTCGCATTTGCAACCGCTGAGAGGCAGGCGTGGTGGGGGCGTTCATAGAGAAAGACAGAATACGGGGGAAAGACAGCGTGCCCAATTACCGGATTATTGCAGCTTTTATCAAGACGGCCTGCTCGTCGGGGGCTTCGACGCGCACGAGGTACATCCCCGACGGCACCATCTGACCCTGAGCATCTAGCAAATCCCAGGAAATACCGCCGTTGCCATCGGTTTCTTCGAGCTCGCGGACAGGCACACCCTGTACCGAAAAAATCGAAACCGTGGCAGCTTCGGGCAACCCTGCAATGATGACCTGCGGTTGGTGTTGAGCGGATCTGAACGGATTGGGAAAGACGTAAACAGCATCCAGGTTTTCAGCCGTTGCTGTGAGCAACACGGCCGTGCCCTCCGAAGCCAATGCCTCCCCCTGAATTCCTCGCATACGGCGGACGATAAGCGACGTTTCCAGCCCGGTAGCTCCAATGGCACGTCCTGCCACCGTCACCTGGACTTCTGTCGGCTTTTCAGGATTCAGAGTAGCGGCTGTCACAGTGCCAGACGGTTTCAGGGTATAATTTGAGACATCGGTTGCGAAGGCAGGATCGACGGGTTTGTTGAAGGTAAGCAACACCGTATTCATGGACGGAATATTG
>DATGCC010000935.1:0-7433 GCA_035312345.1 Rhodothermales bacterium | reverse complement strand
GCCTCGAAGCACCCTACGACCACAAGTTCACGCACCTCGGCATTGATGGTGACTTCTTTCCCGACAGCCGCAATAGTGTCCGTTATCGTCTCTCCTATACCATCAACGATCTCAACCCGCGCGTCAACAGTGGTCGGCTGGATTTCAACTGGCGGCAGAACACTTTTCGGGGGAATTACGAAGTGCGCGCAGGCAACGATGCGATGAACGGAACACTTGGCCTCAGTGCCGACATCATTCAGAGCTTCACCGGCCAGCCGCTTATTGACGGTACGCTGACGCTGCCGCGGGCCTACGGGCGTATTGGTTTGACAGCCAGCGAACAGATCCAACCCGAACTGACGGCGTACGTCCTCCGAGCCGACGATGCCCCCGGCTTTGGCTTGCTGGCAAATATTCATGTTTTTCCTGCCGAAAACCAGACCATCACCCTCAGCGGCACCCTGGCACAGCGGCCCTACGAAGAAAACAATCCGCTCTGGCTCTGGGTCAACCGGGGCTACGGTTTCTTTCGGGAGCAGGGACTAGAGGTCAACCTACCGAGAGGGTTTCAGGCCAGCACCACCTACACCGTCGATGCATCCTGGCACATCCGCCCGTCTGACCGGCTGGCCTTTACCCTCTCCGGAGGGTATCGCCGCTTCGACGACCTGACGCTGACGTCCTATGCGTACAGCTACGATCCGGCTACGACAGGCTTTGTCACTGAAACGACAGTGCGGCCCGGTGTCTTCGGACGGGTTGCCAAGGGCAGCGCCGAGGTACGTTTCAAGCTAACCCCAACGCTAGAGCAGCGACTCTACTACGCATACCTGCGCTACCCCACTACCGATGCCGTATTCTACCAGGCGTGGCGCAACCAGCCGTGGCATCGTTTTACTTACAGCGTACGCTATGTGCCTTTGCCCCGCCTGAGCCTTTTCGCCCGGCTACGCTACCGATCAGCGACTGAATGGACGGGCTTTTTTCGCGCAGCGGATGCCTCCGATGGCTTGTACGAAGCCAAACTGCCCGACTACCTGCTCCTGGATTTCTCTGTTCAGAAAAAACTCTGGCGCGATCATATTGATCTGAACCTGTCGTTGAGCAATTTCCTCAACGAACCCTATCGCCTCCATCCCGCCGGAGCCATTACCAGCATGGTGTTTACCGCACGCATCCTTGTCAACGTCAACCGATAGCGTCCTTGCTTGCATCGTCCGTAGCCTGTGCTACCGAGATCTACTCATCACCTTCCCTGATCCATGGCCTCACCGTGACATTCGCCCCCCACGGACCCGGCGATCCCGTCGCAGGCATTGAGCGGATTGAGGAAGGCGTTTTCGTTGATGGCCAGTGGCAGCGTGGTCGCGTACTCAATGGCGACCAGAGCCACCAGGGTCGCCACCTGCGTCTGCCTCCCGGCGAGGTCGGCATTCAGCGCCTGACACTGTATCGCTACCGCTAGCTGCTCTTTCGAGATTCTACTCCAGTCGGAATACGAATTGAATAGTGCCGGTCTGGCTTTCCTGAGGGGCATTAGGCGGGAGCGGGTTGAAGCGCCAGCGTTGCAAGGCGTCACGCACGGCGCGTTCAAGGTTGGGGTTGCCTTTGATGAGGGGAAAGACCTGCGTGATGCGGCCCTGCGGATCGACGGTGACGCGCACCTTGATGATGGCGTTGACCTTTTCAGTATACGCTGGCAGGGGTGCTGAGAGCGCGTTGCGGTTGTCCAGACCCTCAATGTTGTACGGGGCCGTTTTCTGTTCCTGCTCCCCCGTGCCCTCGTCGCCCTGCGTTTCTCCAGTTGTGCCTTCAGTGTTTCCACCGCCGACAGGCTTGACGGGCTTGGGCTCCGGCTTAGGCTCTGGCTTGTCTACCTTTTCCGGGTTGTTCTGCTTGACGGGCGAGACGGTCTCGGTTACGGGCGTGCTCACCTTCTCGTCGTCCTGCACCTCTACGTCCTGCTGCGCCAGATTGACCGGCTTGGCCTCCTTGGGCGGCGACGCTTTTTCCTCCTTCTGCGGCTCGGGCTCGGGCTTGTCTTCGATCTCCGGCTTGTTCTCTTCCGCCTTCTGCACAGGCCGCCCCGAAGAAATCGGGCCAAATTCGACTTCGAGATAGCCGATGGGATCGGGCTCCGTCACACCCAGTGTCATCAAACCGAAACCCAGCAATAGCAACAGGTGGAACACCAGACTGGTGCCCAGCCCATACCAGTCACTTTTTCTCATAGCGAGCCTCGCGCCGTGGTTGTTAGTAAAGGATTGTAAGGGCGTACTTTGGCACAACGAACGCGCCACGCCAACTATTGCTCCGTGCCCGATAGCTGCTTTTGCGCACGTAGCGCCAGCAGGTGCTCTTGATACGGCGGCTTGATGACACCTGCTTCCGTGATAATCGCCGTGACGAGCCGCGCTGGAGTGACGTCGAAGGCCGGATTATATACCGAAACGGCGTCCGGAGCCGTCTGCCGCCCGAAGCCATGCGTCACCTCCTCTCGCCCCCGTTGTTCAATAACGATGTCTTGCCCGGTGAGCGTTTCAAAGTCAATGGTAGAGCGTGGGGCAGCGACATAGAACGGGATATCGTGGGCCTGCGCCAGTAGCGCCAGCGGGTACGTCCCGATTTTGTTCGCCACATCACCATTGGCAGCGATGCGGTCGGCCCCTACAATGACGGCCTGGATGTGGCCCTGCTGCATGACGTGCCCGGCCATCGAGTCGGTGATGAGCGTGGCGGGGATGCCAGCCTTGTCCAGTTCCCAGGCAGTAATGCGGCTACCCTGCAATAACGGCCTTGTCTCGTCCACAAACGCTTGCAACGTGATCCCCTGCTCTTTGGAGAGCAACAGCGGCGCCAGCGCCGTGCCGTAGCCGGACGTCGCAACGCCGCCCGCATGGCAATGCGTCAGCACGGTCATCCCATCTTGCAGCAACGACAGCCCGTGCTCGCCAATCCTGCGCCCGGCATCCAGGTCCTCCTGATGAATACCCTGCGCTTCGTCCAGGAGCCGGGCTCGCAACGCCTCCTGCGATAAGCCATGACCCTGCTCTGCAACCACTTGCATCCGGTCAAGGGCATAAAACAGATTTACGGCAGTGGGACGGGTGGTTGCCAGTAAGTCAATAGCTTGCTTGACCACCTGATGAGGTTCGGCTTGCTCGCCTTCGCACAACGCCAGCACTACGCCGTACGCCGCCGCAATGCCGATGGCCGGAGCACCCCGCACGCGCAACTGGCGAATAGCCTCTGCCATGGCCTCCGGCGTTTCGATAGCCAGCCAGACTTCCTCAACCGGGAGCCGGGTTTGATCCAGCAGATCTACGCGAAAAGCGTCGTCGTTCCAATGTAGCGGTGGGATGATCACGGGATGGTTTGCTCTGTTTGGGGAGATTCAATGGCAGCGGTTTCGGACGACCAGACATCGCGTACGACGTAGCGGGGACGCGCTTTCACCTCTTCGTACACCCGCGCCAGATACGCGCCTACAACGCCCAGAAAAAAGAGTTGAAGGCCGCCGAAAAAGAAAATAGCAAATGTGAGCGAGGCCCAGCCCGTCACTGTAGCGTCGGCGATGTATTTGCGAAAAAGCACATAGAGCAATCCCAGCACCGAACCGCCAGACAGCAACAGGCCCAGCCGGGCCGCATAGCGCAGAGGTTTATCTGAAAACGACAGGATGCTGTCGAAGGCGAGGCGCAGGCTCTTGCGAAACGGATACTTGGTTTTCCCGGCGGCGCGGGCCTCGCGGACGTACTCGACGCCCGTCTGGTTAAAACCGAGCCACGAGATGAGGCCACGTACGTACGGCTGCTGCTCCTGCAACTGGTCGTAGGCGTCCAACACGGGGCGCGAGACGAGCCGGAAGTCACCTGCATCCAGTGGCGCATCGGTCTCGCTGATGCGGCGGAACAGGCGGTAAAATAGCGAAGCGGTCCACTTCTTCACCGCCGTTTCACCCTGTCGCTCCTTGCGGACACCGTAGACCACATCGTAGCCGTCACGCCATTTTTCGATCATTTCAGTCACCACCCACAACGGATCTTGCAAATCGGCGTCGAGGATAACAGCCGCATCTGTCTTGACAAAGCTCATGCCCGCCGTCACGGCGAGTTGATGGCCGAAGTTGCGAGAGAACTGGAGTAGTACATATCCCTCGCGCTCCGCCGTTAGCTGACGTACAAGGGCCGCTGTCTGGTCGCGGCTGCCATCGTCCACGAAGACGACCTGGATCACCTCGGGATGCTCCGCCCGGTACGCTTCGATCTCCTTGAACAAGAGTGGAAAAACCGCTTCCTCATTGTAGAGGGGGATAATAAACGCAACCGTCTCTCGCGAAGAATGGGGCACGGGTTGGCAGTTTCAGGTTCGCAGGAAAACGGTTGGGGCTGTATGCTTACAATCTATAAGATAACCGTATCTCAACGCAAGACCATTGACACTCATCTCTTGCCAAAATACAACCCAAGCATCAACCCGCCGTACGATTCCACGTTGTTCACATTACCGACCAAACTCACAAAACCACCGCCCCAGTCTCTGTCATCTTTGAGTTGAACCCGGATTTCCAGCGGAATGCCGACCGTCCAGGTGCGTTCTTTCTCATACTGTGTCCCTTGAAACGGACCTCCTTCACTCAAAAAAGCACCTCGTTTGACAAGGGTCGTTGCAGCCAGTCCGGCTGCCGCTGAAGCCGACAGCTCCGGCAAAAGGTGGACGCGCCATCCATAGAGCACGCCAACATCCAGGATTCTTTCGACCGGCTCCTTGTCAGGAAACAACGCTATCGTTTCCAGAGCCATCGTCGCTCGCCCGATGAACACGCCATACCGGGTTCTCCTATCAACCCCAGTAACCAGCGTGGGGCCATGTAGCGAACCAGGTCCCCCACCCAGAAACCAGGCAACCGATGAAGCCAGTGGAGCGGGTTCCGTTGACTGCGATGTAGCTGGCGAAACAGGCTCCTGGGCACGTGCCGAGAGCGTAAACAGGGCAGCCACCGCCACCAACAACCCTGCTCGAAAGGGTGTCATTCTAGTTAGTTTTCCGTCCGCTCGCTGCCGGGCCGTTCCAGTGAAAGCTGAACGGAAATGCGGTGTGAGTAGCCGAGATCTGAGGCAAGACCACCGAAGTCGCCGAAACCATAGTCGAGGGCGACCTGCTTGATGCGCAGCCCGGCTCCCACGGACGGCGTAATATCGAGGCCGTAGCGCTCAGAGTTGGTGACGCGGTTGATGCCCGCCCGTAGCGCGACGACGTTTTTCAGGTTGAACTCGGTGCCAATACGCGGGTGGAAGGACACATCGCCTGCGTTGAATACGTTGGCTTGCTGTCCATCAAACGCCATATCGAGGTCCATACCGACGGTAAAGGTATTGCCATTTCCAACGGGCAGGATCACGCCGGAGCCGAGCCGGGCAACGGGCAGCACGAGGAACGAGCCACCTGCCGGTAGATCCTGCTCGAAGACTTCCTCGAAGGTATAAGGCTGGTCGGTCTCGGGGTTAATGTCATCAATCTCGAAGGCGGCGCGGTTGATGCTCCAATTCTGCCGCATCGTCGAGGCATCTTGCAGGTTGACGCCGAAGACAAACCGCTGCGTCCGGTACTGCATGCCCACATCGAAGCTGTAGCCCCAGGCATCGGCAAAGTCGCCGATGGTGCGGCGGATAATTTTGCCCGTCACGCCCAGCGCAAACCGATCACCCAGCGCCCGCGAATAGCTCAGGAAAAAGGCATTGTCGGCGGCAGAAAAGGTCTCGAAGAAGGTCTCGGCGCGGGCCTTTGGCTGGTCACGCTCTACATCCCAGGCATTCAGCGTATTCTTGATGTCATTGACGCCGCTACGGAAAAACGAAATCCCAATCGACGACTGCCCGGTGATCGGGAGCGCCACGCTGCCATAATCGAACGAGACGATTCCGGCAAAGCGTTCGGCGTGCATGTAAGCCAATTCCGGCGAACCCAATTGGCTCAATCCTGCCGGGTTCCAGTAGCCTGCGTTGACATCTTTAGCCAGGGCTACCTGTGCCCCGCCCATACCGAGGGCCCGTGCGCCCACACCGCCCGACAAAAAATCGGCTCCATACTTGGCAGCACTCTGTGCCTGGGCCGTGCTCGTCGAAAGGGTAGCGAACAGAAACAGTACAAATAGAGAAAGCCAGGCTGTCATCCGGCTACGCTGAGAGGGGTTCATGAGACCGTTCTCCACTGAATACGATGGGGTTAGGATGAGAAAATCGGTAGCTATTTGTTCATCCACAAATGCAATAAATACGGGATGCTAGATGGAAGGCAGGATGCAGCCGTTAGTAGATCGGGTACAACCGACTGAGCACGCCTGCGTTCCCACGTACTCCATCACTGCTCCGGTGATGACATCGGCCAAAACCCTGTTGCATTAAGTACCCCCGATGTCCGCACAATAACGAATGCACCCGGCCTTCATCGATAAATCGCCTCCAGTCGCCCTTCCTCCATCAGGAACGAGAGGCCAACGCGCAGGTCCAGGTCGAAGGCATAGAAAAAGCGAAACTGGAGACCCAGCCCGGCCCCTGCTGTCGAAAATTGCGACCGCCGCGTTTCTCCATCCAGCGGGAATAGTGTTTCGGCAAACCCGAATCCGTAAAGAGCTTTGACGTACAACGGCAACAGCACAAACCCGTCTTCGACGAACCACAAGGGCTGAATAGCCTCTGCATTAAGCCGCAGAAACGTGCCTGTGCCCAGTAACTCGTCCTCATAACCCCGCGGCAGGAAGTAGTCGAGGTTGAAGATGGAGCCTCGGTTTTGCGAGAGGAGCCCGGCTTGCAGCCGCAGTCCGGTATGGTGCTCTAACGATACAGGGAAATAGTGCGTCGCCTGAAGGATCAAGGCTTGGCGATTGATGCCTGTCTCTGCATCGCGCCACAACTCTGCCGAGGCGATAGCGTTGAGCACCGTGCCCGTGTTGGGCCACAGGTCGCGCAGATTACGCCGCACCCGATGCGCATAAACGGCTGACGGCACGAGCCGAACCAGACTCTGAAACGCACGGAGTGTATTCCCATCCGGACCAAAGAGCCGTTCCTGCTCGAAGATGGCACGTAAGCTCAGCTGTGCCTGCGTCGTATAGACGTTGGACGAAAGCACCAGCGGTGCCTGCACACCCAGCGACACCCCACGCTGTTCCCGCCCCACCCGCACCGTCTCGATCACGGAGCCTGCAGAGTCTCTCCGGGCTGCCACTACCGTTTCGGGCAAATCATACACCGTGAGGGAGGGGCGCAAAAAGGTCTGCCCGTTCTCGATGTTGACGCGCCCCCAGCCCCGTTCATCCTGATAGAATGCTTCGGCGGCATAAGCCCATTTTTCGAGCGGATCCGCTCCCTGCACCGCTACGCCGACGCCAATGCCAAGGTTGGTATTCTGCCCCTGCTTCTCTGTGACTTCGTAGCGCCAGGTGGGATAGC